>CAISIP010000141.1 GCA_903885415.1 uncultured beta proteobacterium | reverse complement strand
CGGCGCCCGGCGTGGTGATTCAGGTCTATCAGGCGCTGTACGGCATGGCGCCAGGCTACGCCGACTACACAAGTTATCTGGCGCAGGCGAGCGCCAGCAACCAGGTCTTTGCCAGCGCTTTGGCGGGCGACTTCTCTGCGGTCAGCGAGAAGAGTCTGGCCCTCTTGGTCTTGAACAACCTGGGGATCACTGCCACGACGGTGACGCAGACCGGCTCCTACGCCGCGTTGCTCAGCGCGGTGGAGCAGATATTCGCCGCCTACGGATCCGCCGCGCGCGGTCAGATCATCCTGAATATGACCGGCCTGCTGGCCGGGTTGTCCTCCGACGCCACATTCGGCGCAGCGGCCACCAGCTTTTCGAGCCTGGTCCAGGCCAACACCAGCTACAGCGCCAGTCCCGCCAGCTACACCGGCTCGTCTACCGGAGTCACATCACTCAAGGCCCTGGCGTCATTTCCAATCGGTGTCGCCGTCAGCAATACCGATAAACCGAATTACAACATTTTGAGCTCAAGCGCCGAGCAGCAACTGGTTGACACACATTTCAGCCAAATGACCGCCGTGAACATCATGAAAGTCAGGTACCTGCATCCCAACAACGACAGCAATTCGGCCAGCGACTTCACATTCACCAACGCCGACGCGTTCGTCGATTATGCGAAGACCAAAAGCATCACGATTCACGGACATGCGCTGGTTTGGCACTCAAGTTATCAGGTGCCGAGCTTTATCACCAATTGGAGCAAGACAGCCGACGAATTTCTGACCATGCTCGACACCCATGTCAGCACCATCGTGAGCCACTTCGCCGGAAAAGGAAATATCGTCAGCTGGGATGTGGTCAATGAGGCGATCACCGACACCAACCCTGCTGCTTTTCGAACCGATTCTCCTTTTTACATCAAGGCGGGAAACAGTTCGGTCTACATTGAGCGCGCCTTCACAGCGGCCCGCAAGGCATCGGCTGACGTGGAGCTTTATTACAACGACTACAACATCGAGAAGAACGGCGTGAAGATGGGCAAGTTGGAGGACATGCTGACCGACTTCCAGGCCCGTGGCATCCCAATTACCGGCGTGGGCTTTCAGATGCATGTATGCCTGGCGTCGCCGACCACCACCACCATCGCGGCGGCGCTGAGACGGGTGGTCGACAAGGGCCTGAAGGTGAAAATATCGGAACTGGATGTGGCGATTAACAAGCCCTCTTGCGACAGCTTCCCTGCCAACAAGGTCGGCACATTCACGCAATCGACTGCACTGGCGCAGAAGAAGCGCTACTGCGAAATTGTCAAGGCCTATCTGGACAATGTTCCTGCCAACCTGCGCGGCGGCATCACGCTGTGGGGCACGACCGACGCCAACAACTGGCTTGACGACCAGTACAAGTCGGAATTCGAAAATCAGTCGATCGCATGGCCGCTGTTGTTCGACGCCCAGTACAAAGACAAAGCCGCGCTGAGCGGATTCGCGGACGCCCTCAAGGGCACCACCTGCAACGATCTGCCTTAAGGCTTATAGGCGCATTCTGGCGACACGGGATCAAGGCCCGTAGGTGTACTTGTTCGCGTCGGTGGACTCGCAGGTCAAGAAGCAGGGGACGCTGTTGGTCTTGCCGATGTAGGCGCCTTTCATCAGAACATGCAGGGTGTAGGTCTTTGATCCTGACAGAACATAGTTGGGCACGGTGTGGGCATGAAAGTGGTAGCCGACGCTGTCATGGTTGTGGGCGCCAAAGCTGTCAAGCGCGGTGCTAGAGCCCAGCAGGGCGGAGTCTGTCCCCGACCTGTAAATCCCAAACAATGCCAAGCCGTCGTAACCAAAGCCAATCAGCGGCGGGTGGGTCTTGCCGATATAGTCGCTGTCGTTGTAAAGACCCCAGCCTTTGCCGCTTTGATAGCCGTCTGCATGGCAATGCGGACCGCCGCCGCCCTGTCCGACGTGGCACCCGCTTGGCGAAAGTTCGCCCGCCGACTGGGAGGGGACGAGCACATTGTTATAGGCGGGGAAGGTGACCGAGCCGTCAATCAGGACTCCGTTGTCGGCCCGACTGGCGTAGTTGTAAACGTCAGCTGTTTGTGTCGTGCTGCTCATGTCGCTGAGCAACGTGGTCGTCATCGTGTTTTCGGTTACCACGCTGACAGCACCGTAGTCCTTCATCGGGATTCTCAGCGTGGCAAAGCCCAGGTTTGAAAAGCGGGTGACATTTGACTCCCCATAACCTCCAGAGCCGCTGCCCGGGGGATGCGGCACGTCAATAAGCCCGTTGGGTGACGCCTGGTTGATATAGCTGACGACGACCATGAACGGGTGATAGCTTCCGCTGCTATCTTGCTCGTTGGTGAACCAGATGTAGGGAACCATATTTTGCCCGGGTGTGCCATCCGCAATAGAGTCACTGGCCAGGGTGGTCGCGAGCGCCGCATCCCTGAAGGCGGTATAGACGGCCGTGCTGTACCGCAGCTTCTCGCCCTTGGATTCGACGGCCGACGCGATGCTCGCGAGCATCGCGTCGGCATTTTGCTTGGTGATGGCACTGGCGCCGACTGCTGAAAGTTGATTCTGGTATTTGCTGTTAACTTTTCGGTAAATAGAGCCGCTGGTTCCTTCGATACTGGATGGGGAAAAATTGGAATTAAATGGCGCCGCGCCATTGCTCACATAGGATTGCGGGGTCGGGTTGAAATCGCTTGGT
>CAISIP010000140.1 GCA_903885415.1 uncultured beta proteobacterium | reverse complement strand
GGTCGCAGACGCCTTTGCGCCAGGGCTGGCCGCCGTCGATGTTGGCCGCGATCAGGACCACCTTGTCATGCGTCACCACCAGGCCGTAGAAGCGACCGAAGGAGCAGTACAGGAAGTCGCTGTAGTAGTTGATGTTGTGGTAGCTGGTGAACAGCACGGTGTCGACGCTCTTGCGCGCCATCATGGCGCGCAGCTTGGCGATACGCGTGGCGTATTCGGCGTCGGAGAAGCTGTGGCGAACGCGCTCGCCGTTGTCGATATGGATCAGGTTGGGCATGGCCATGTGCAGATTCCTCAGGGTGGCCGGCTAGTGTGGCGGGATGCCCCGCTTGATAAATTCCGAATTACGACAACGAACTGTCTTTGAACGACAGCCCTCGTCCGCGACGCACCCGCTCCACGCTGGGCGGTGCGCCAAAGCGCGGCGTGTAACGGGCGGTCAGGTGCGAGCTCGAGGCGAAACCGGTCTCGGCGGCGATGTCGCGCAGGCTCTTGTCGCTGCGCTGCACCAGGATGCGCGCGCGCGCGAGCCGGATGTCCAGGTAGACCCGCTCGGGCGACTTGCCCAGGCTGCGCTTGAATTGGCGTTGCAGGCTTCGCAGCTCCAGCCCCGAGAAACGGGCGACTTCGACGATCGTGAGCGGCTCGGCCACATTGGCCTCCATCAGCCGCAGCGCTTCGATCATTGCCGCGCCGGTGACGCGGCCCTGGTGGATCACCGAGACGGGCTGGGTGTCGGTCAGGCTCCGGCGCTCGGCGATCAGGTGGTTTGCCACTTCGTTGGCCAGTTGCCGGCTTCCCGGTGCTTGGGTCAGCAGGTAGGTCATCAGATCCAGCGGCGCGACGCCGCCGCTGCAGGTGTAGCGGTCGCGGTCGACCTCAAAAAAATGCTGCGTCACGATGATGCCGGGAAAGCGTTCGACCATCGCCTCGTGGTCTTCCCAGTGGATGGTGCAGCGGTAGCCGTCGAGCAGCCCGGCCTGCGCCATCAGGTAGGCGCCGGTGTCGACCCCGGCCAGTGGTATTCCGGCGCCGGCAGCCTTCTTGAGCCAGACGGTCAGCGTGCTCAGCCCGCGTTTGGGTATCGGGTTGGGCCCGACCACAAATATGAGGTCCAGGGCGGGTGCGTCGCCCAGGCTGTACTCGGTCATCACCTTGATGCCGTCGCTGGAAGCGACCAGGCCGCCATCGGGCGACAGCAGCACCGCGCGGTAGGCCGCCTGGCCCAGCACATGGTTGGCCATGCGCAGCGGGTCGACGCAGGCGCTCAGCGCGATGAGCGAGAAGTTGGGGACGACTACAAACCCGAATACCAGCGAACGCATGCGCCCATATTAGCCGCGGGTGCGGGGACCACCCGTGGCGACCCCGGCTCGCGATAATCGGCCCATGACGCGAGACCCCCGAGCCGACCGGCGCCTGATTGTCTGGCTGTCGCTGTCGCAGCTGGTCACCTGGGGCAGCGTCTTCTACACGTTTGCACTGCTGATGGAGCCGGTCGAGCGCGCGCTGGGCCTGGGCCGCGCCGAGTCCTCGCTGGCTTTCAGCCTGGCGTTGCTGGCCGAGGGCCTGGGCGCCTACCCGGTGGGGCGCTGGATCGACCGGGGCCATGAGCGCCTGGTGATGGCCGGCGGCTCGCTGGTGGTCGGATTGTGTCTGGTGCTGCACGGCTTCATAGACAGCTTGGCCCATTTCTACGCCGTGTGGACCGTGCTCGGCCTGGCCATGGCCGCGACGCTGTACACGCCCGTCTTTGCAGTTCTCACGCGGCGTTTCCCGCAGGACTTCCGTCGCGCCATCATCACGATGACTTTTCTTGGCGGCCTGGCCAGCACGGTATTTATCCCGCTGACCGCCTGGCTGATTGCCTCCTTTGGCTGGCGCCATGCCCTGTGGTGCTTGGCCGCCCTGCAATTCCTGTTCTGCTTTCCGGTGCATGCGGTGGTGCTGCGCGGCGGCCCCCGCGCCGGGCCCGCCGGCACCGCGCGAATCGACGCGGCGTCGCTCGCGGGCCACCTGCGTGGCGCCCCCTTCCTGCTGGCGGGCGGCTTCATCGTGCTGATGATGGCGATTACGGCCGCGCTGCCGGCGCACATGGTGAGCCTGCTGCGCGAGAGCGGTCTGGCCGAGGCCTGGGTGATCGCGATACCGGCGGCGATCGGTGTTCTGCAGGTTTTCGGGCGCGCGCTGTTGTACTTCTTCGAGCGGCACTTTGACCTGCACCGGGCCAATCTGCTGATCCCTTGCCTGATGCCGATGGCGATGGCGACCCTGCTGCTGGCGTTGTGGGCGGCGCCCCATGCCGCCACGCTGGGGCTGCTATTGGCGTTGCTGTTCGTCCTGCTCTACGGAATGGGCAACGGCATGCTCACCATCGTCAAGGGAACAGCGATTGCGCAATACGTCGACCGCGAGCATGTCGCAAGCCTCAACGGCGCGTTGGGAATTCCACTGGCGCTGGCGCGTGCGGCCGCGCCGCTGGCGCTGGGTCTGCTGTGGAGCCCGCAGGCGGGCTATCGCTATGGTCTGTGGTTGCTGCTGGGGGTCAGCTGCGTGGCGATCGCCTCGTTGCTGCTGCTGCAGCGCAGGGCGCTGGCGCACCCCAGCCAGCGGCGCTGAGCGGCGCGGGTCACAGATTCGGCGCGAGCATACGCGAGAGTTCCTTTTCGCTCTGGCCGCGCCGGCGTGCCATGTCCTGCAACTGGTCCTGGCTGATTCTGCCGACGTTGAAATAGGTGCTGGCCGGGTGCGCCATGTAGAAGCCGCTGACGCTCGCCGCCGGTGTCATCGCCATGCTGTCGGTGAGCCCCATGCCGATTTCCGTGCAGCGCAGCAAGCTGAACAGCTCGCGCTTGACGCTGTGGTCCGGGCAGGCGGGGTAGCCCGGCGCCGGCCGGATGCCGCTATAGCGCTCGGCGATCAGGTCGTTGCAGTCGAGTGCCTCATGCGCTGCGTAGCCCCACAGGTCGGTGCGCACGCGCTGGTGCAGGCACTCCGCAAAGGCCTCGGCCAGCCGGTCGGCCAGCGCCTTGAGCATGATCGCCGAGTAGTCGTCGTGGTCGTCGGTGAAGTATTGCTCCTTCTTCTCGACGCCCAGCCCGGCTGTTACCGCGAAGACGCCGATGTGGTCGGCGACGCCGGTGGACTTGGGCGCGATGAAGTCGGCCAGGCACCGGCTCGGGCGCATCACACCGTCGACCACTTGTTTCTCGCTTTGCTGGCGCATGCCGTACCAGGTCATCGCGACGTCGCTACGCGACGCGTCGGTGTAGAGCTCGATGTCGTCGCCGACGCTGTTGGCCGGGTACAGGCCGATCACCCCGCTGGCGTTGAGCCAGCGGCCCTCGATCAGGCGCTTGAGCATGCGCTGGCCGTCGGCGTAGACGCGCACGGCCTCGGTTCCGACCAGATCGTCCTTCAGGATCGCCGGGAAAGGACCCGCCAGGTCCCAGGTCTGGAAGAACGGGCCCCAGTCGATGAATCTGGCGAGTTCTGCCAGGTCGAAGTTGCGAAACACCCGCCGGCCGATGAACTTGGGCGGGGTCGGCGCACTGGCCGACCAGTCCACCGGCGTCTTGTTGGCGCGCGCGCGCGCCAACGGCCACAGCGGGACCTGCTTCTTGTTCGCGTGCTGCTGGCGCACCCGCTCGTAGTCGGCCGCAAGCTCGGCCAGGTACTTGTCGGCGTTGTCCGACAGCAGGCCCTGGGCGACGCTGACGCTGCGCGACGCGTCCGGAACATAGATCACCGGCCCCTCGTAATGCGGCGCAATCTTGACCGCGGTGTGCACCCGCGAGGTGGTCGCACCGCCAATCAGCAGCGGAATCTTGCGCATGCGAAAGTGTTCGTCCTTCTGCATCTCGCCGGCTACATACTGCATTTCCTCCAGGCTCGGCGTGATCAGTCCCGACAGGCCGATGATGTCGGCGCCCTCGACCTTGGCGCGCGCCAGTATCTCGTGGCACGGAACCATCACGCCCATGTTGACGACGTCGAAGTTGTTGCACTGCAGGACCACCGTGACGATGTTCTTGCCGATGTCGTGCACGTCGCCCTTGACCGTCGCGATCACGATCTTGCCCTTGGTGCGCACGTCTTCGCCAGCGCTCTCCTGACGCCGCTTTTCTTCCTCGATGTACGGGATGAGGTGCGCCACCGCCTGCTTCATCACGCGCGCGCTTTTGACGACCTGTGGCAAGAACATCTTGCCCTGGCTGAACAGGTCGCCGACGATGTTCATTCCGTCCATCAGCGGTCCTTCGATCACGTGCAGCGGCCGCCCGCCTTTGGCCAGCACACCCTGCCAGGCCTCTTCGGTGTCGGCGACGATGAAATCGGTGATGCCGTGCACCAGCGCGTGCGACAACCGCTGCCCCACACCGACCGGCGCCGCTGCGCTGCCACGCCACTCGAGCTTGCGGCTGTCGTCGCGCGAGGCGCCCTTGGCCGACTCGGCTATCTCGACCAGCCGCTCGCCAGCGTCTGCGCGGCGGTTGAGGACCACGTCCTCGACGCGTTCGCGCAGCCCGGGCTCCAGGTCGTCGTAGACCCCGACCATTCCCGCGTTGACGATACCCATGTCCATGCCAGCCGCGATCGCGTGGTACAGAAAAACGGTGTGGATGGCCTCGCGCACCGGGTCGTTGCCCCGAAAGGAAAAACTCACGTTGCTGACGCCACCCGATACCTTGGCGCCGGGCAGGTTGGCCTTGATCCAGCGCGTCGCCTCGATGAAGTCGACCGCGTAATTGGCATGCTCCTCGATCCCGGTGGCGATGGCGAAAATGTTCGGGTCGAAAATGATGTCTTCGGCCGGGAAGCCGACCTCGTCGACCAGCACCCGGTAGGCGCGCGCGCAAATTTCGGTTTTGCGCGCGTAGGTATCGGCCTGGCCCTTTTCGTCAAAGGCCATCACAACCGCGGCGGCTCCATAGCGTCGCAGCAACCGGGCCTGGTGCTTGAAGGCGTCGACGCCCTCCTTCATGCTGATCGAGTTGACGATCGCCTTGCCCTGCACGCAGCGCAGCCCGGCCTCGATGACGCTCCATTTCGACGAGTCGATCATGATCGGCACGCGCGATATGTCGGGCTCGCTGGCGATCAGGTTCAGGAAGCGCACCATCGCCGCCTGGCTGTCGAGCATCGCCTCGTCCATGTTGATGTCGATGATCTGCGCGCCGTTTTCGACCTGCTGGCGCGCGACCGCCAGCGCCTGCTCGAAATCGCCGTTGAGAATCATGCGCGCGAAGGCTTTGGACCCGGTCACGTTGGTGCGCTCGCCGATGTTCACAAACAGCGAGCGCGCGCTGATCGCCACCGGCTCGAGGCCCGCCAGCAGCATCGGTGGCAGGGGGTTTTGGTCCATGGGTCAGGCCGCCTCTTGGTAGAAAAAAGAGCGCTGCAGCGCGCGCGCCGCCAGCGGTTGCACCGCCTCGCGGATGGCGCTGATGTGTTCTGGCGTGGTGCCGCAGCAGCCGCCCACTATATTGACCAGGCCCTGTTCGGCGAACTCGCGCAGCAGCCGCGCGGTCACTTCGGGGGTCTCGTCAAAGCCGGTCTCGGCCATCGGGTTGGGAAGCCCGGCATTGGGGTAGCAGCTGATGAAGGTGTCGGGCGCCGCGCGGTGCAGCTCTTGGATGTACGGTCGCATCAGCGCCGCTCCCAGTGCGCAGTTCAGACCGATCGCCAGCGGCTGCGCGTGGCGCACGCTGTACCAAAAGGCGGTCACGGTCTGTCCGCTCAGGATGCGGCCCGACGCGTCGGTGACGGTTCCGCTGATGATCAGCGGCAGCCGCTCGCCAGTTTGCTCGAAGACCTCGTCGATCGCAAACAACGCGGCCTTGGCGTTGAGGGTGTCAAACACCGTCTCGACGATCAAGAGGTCGCTGCCGCCCTCAATCAGGGCCAGTGCCTGCTCGTGGTAGGCGGCGCGCAGTTGCTCGAAGTGCACATTGCGCGCGCCGGGGTCGTTGACATCGGGGCTGATGCTGGCGGTCTTGGGCGTCGGGCCGAGCGCTCCGACGACGAAACGCGGTCGGTCGGCGGTGGAGAATTTGTCGCACGCGGCGCGCGCAATGCGCGCCGAAGTCAGGTTCATTTCGCGCGCCAGATCCGCCATGCCGTAATCGGCCTGCGCGACGCTGGTGGCGCCGAAGGTATTGGTTTCGATCAGGTCCGCGCCCGCCGCCAGGTAGGCCTCGTGGATGTCGCCGACGAGATCGGGGCGGCTAATGCTCAGCAGCTCATTGTTGCCCTTGAGGTCCCGGGGGTGCTTCTCGAACCGCCCGCCCTGCGCGTGCGCCCCGGTGTAACCGGCGCCCCGGTACTGCGACTCATCGAGCCGCAGCCGCTGGACCATGGTTCCCATCGCGCCGTCGAGTACCGCGATGCGCTGGGCCAGAATGTGCGGCAGCGCCTGCGCGCGGGTGTAATGTGGTGTGGTGCGGCTGGGTGTTTTCATGCGTCATCCATTGTAGAAAGTCTGGCGTCGGCGGTCGAAACACAATGATGAGGGCCCGGCGCCCGCTGGCGGGGAGCGCGGTGGCCCCATGCTAGACTGGTGACGGCCTCCTGCATCCGAACGACACAGCCAGACAGGGCGGGCCTATTTGGAGCCAGTGAAATGCCCGCACCCAAGCTGTTTCTGCGCGCCCTCTCCGGGGTGCTGCTGTTCGTTCTGAGCACTGCCGCTGGCGCGGTCGACCTCACGGTCACCCACTTTGGTACCGGCATGTACGGAGCGCCTTTTGCCGTTGCCCGCGAAAAGGGTTTCTTCAAGGAGGTCGGGATTGACGTCACCGGCTTCATCACATCCGACGGCGGTGGCACCACCATACGCAACGCGCTGGCCTCTGAGATACCTTACGGCGAGGTCGCGCTGCCAGCGGCGATCGCCGCGATCCAGCAGGGCGTCGAACTGACCATCGTCCATGCCGGCGTCGTGAGCGTTGCCGATCAGGTCTGGATCAGCCGCAAGGACGATATGCGCATCGCCAAGTTGGCCGACCTCAAGGGCAAGAAGCTGGGCTACAGCAGCCCGAAGTCGGTCACCGACATGGTGACGACGATGATGCTCAACGCCAACGGACTGACCGGGCAGGTCGAACGCAAATCGGTGGGCGGCATCGGCGCCGGACTGACGGCCCTGCGCGAATCGGCGGTGGATATGACCTATGTGACAGAACCGGTGTGGAGCAAGGAGCGCAACAATTACCGGTTGGTGTTTAACTCCACCGACTGGGCTCCGCACATCACGCAGACGGTCGGCATCGTCAAGACGGATTACTTGAAAAAGAATCCGGACAAGATCCGCGCGATCATCAACGCACGTCGCAAGGGGGTCGAATATCTGACGAAGAACCCTGACGAGTCAGCGCGGATCATGGCCCGCGAATACAAGATCGAGGAGTCGGCCGCCAAATCGGCCATTGCCAGCATCCTCGCTGTCAAGGGTGTCTACTGGAGCACTGGCCGCTTTGACATGGAAGGCATGAACGAAATGCTCAAGGCGCTGTTGTTGGTCAAGGCGATCGAGCCCGGACCCTTCGACTGGTCGAAGGTGATGGACGAGAGCTACCTGCCCGCCGATTTGCGGGCCAAGTGATTGCCTGAAATCGCGTCGGGTGCGCCCACCGGGGCCCATAGCGCTGCGCCGCCGATCGCGGCCCGGCTGACGGGGGTCACGCGCGTCTATCCCGGCGTTGGTCGCCATCCACCGGTTCAGGCGCTGGGGCCGCTGGATCTCGAGCTGCAACGCGGAGAATTCTTCGCCGTCGTTGGACCCTCCGGATGCGGCAAGTCCACGCTGCTGGACCTGATCGCGGGCCTGAGTCGCCCCACCGAGGGCGTGATTGAGTTCGAGGGTGCGCCGGTGACCGACCGGGTGCCCGAAGGCGTCGGCGTCGTTTTTCAGGAGGACGCCAGCTTCCATTGGCTGACCGTGCGTGACAACGTCGCCTTTGGCCTGCGTCGCCAGGGCGTGGCGGAGCGCGAGATTGCCGAGCGGGTCGGGCACGCGATCGCCTTCATGGGCCTGAGGGAATTCGCAAGCGCCTACCCGGCGCAGCTCTCGGGCGGCATGCGCCAGCGCCTGTGCATCGCCAGAACCCTGGTTCTGCGGCCGCGCCTGCTGCTGCTCGACGAACCCTTCGGAGCGCTGGACCAGCAGACCCGTTTGCTGATGGGCGATGAAGTACTGCGGCTGTGGCGCGAGACCGGCGCCACGGTGCTGCTGATCACCCATGCGCTCGACGAGGCCGCGATGCTCGCCGACCGCGTCGGCGTGATGTCGGCGCGGCCGGGTTGCTTCATCGACATGGTGGCGACGGGCTGGCCGCGTGAGCGCGACAGCACGATCGTCACGCGCCCGGAGTTCGGCGCCGTGACGGCCCGGCTGTGGTCGAGTCTGCGCGCTGAGTCGATAAAAGCCATGGGTACCCTGACATGACCCGTGCCGGGTCGATACGCCTCGGGGTTGTGGCCGGGTGCGTGGCAGCGCTCGAGCTTGCTTGCCGGATGCGCTGGATTGACCCGGTGTCGGTCATACCGCCGAGCAAGATGGCGCTGGGCGCGTGGAAGGTGATCGCCTCGGGCGAGTACGCGCATGACATGTTGTTGACGCTGGAGAATGTGGCGATGGCCCTGGGCATTGCGCTGGTGCTGGGCTTTTCGGGGGGCGTTCTGCTGCACCGCTTTGCGCGTTTGCGCCGTGCAGCCGACCCGCTACTGGCGAGCTACTACGCGGTGCCCACCTTCATTTTCTATCCGCTGTTCATCGTGCTTTTTGGCCTGAACCGGTGGCCGCTGGTGGCGATCGGCGTGATGTTCGCAATGGTTGCGATGGCGCTGAACACGCTCAACGGCTTCGAGCGGGTGTCACCGTCGTTGCGCAAGACCGCCCGGGTGATGGGGCTGTCCCCCTTTCGCGAGACCTTCCTGGTGATATTGCCGGCCTGCGCGCCCTACATTTTTACCGGCGTCAAACTCGCCGTTGTGTACGCATTCATCGCGGTCATCGCCGGCGAGTTTGTACTCGCCGGCGCCGGCTTCGGCTTCAAGATCGCCTTCGCTTACAACAACTTTGACAATTCCACCATGTATGGGCTGATGACCATACTGCTGCTGGTCGTCGGCCTGGTGAACGGGGCGCTGACGGCCTGGGAGCGCCGTCTGCACGAACGCACGGGGGGCCGCTGACCATGTCGACGGACCGGATGCGAGCGCCCTACGCTGCAGCCTGGCGGGATCGGCTCGACACGGCGCTGCTGGTGGCGGCGCTGTTCGCCCTCTGGCAATTGCTGCACCTGTTTGTCGGGGGCGATGCGCTGCCGTCGCCGATGGCGGCGGCCCGGCGTCTGCAGCGTCTGGTGGCGGACGCAGATTTTGGCGCCAACGCATTCGAAACCGGCCGCGCCTTTGGCTACGCGCTGCTGATTTCGTGGCTGGGTGGCCTGGGCCTGGGCGTGCTGCTGGGCGCCCACCGCCTTGCCGGCGAGGTATTCGAACCGATGCTGGTGACGCTGTACGCGATTCCGAAAATTACGCTGTATCCGGTGATACTGCTGCTCTTCGGTCTGGGCGTGTCGGCCAAGATCGCCTTCGGCGTGCTGCACGGCATTATTCCGGTGCTGCTGTTCACCATGACCGCTGTGCGCAACATCCATCCGGTGCACATCAAGAGCGCCCGTGCCTTGCGACTGGGACCCACCGACACGGCGCTGCATGTGCTGCTGCCCGCCACGCTGCCGGAAGTCTTCTCTGGCTTTCGCGTCGGCTTCGCGCTGACGCTGCTGGGCACGCTGATCGGCGAAATGTTCGCTTCGCAGCGCGGCATTGGCTATATGCTGGTGCACGCGATGCAGAACAACGAGCCGGAAATCATCGTCGCGCTGGCGCTCCTGCTGGTGGCTTTCGCAACCATCGCCAGCGCGATGTTGCTGGCCGTCGACCGGCGCCTGCGCCACGCGGCGTGACGCATTACCTGAAAGACCCATTGCATGCCCAAAAAAATCAAGCAGCTACTGAACTCCGCAGAACTCATCGTCGCGCCCGGCGTATTTGAGATGTTCTCTGCGCGCATCGCCGACCGCATGGGCTTCAACGCCCTGTACATGACCGGTTACGGGGTCTCGGCCTCGCACCTCGGGCAGCCCGACGCCGGACTTGTCACCTACACCGACATGGTCAGTAGGGCGCAAACCATCGCGCGGGGCGTCACCGCGCCGTTGATCGCCGACGCAGATACCGGCTTCGGCGGACTGATCAATGTGCGCCAGACGGTGCGCGGTTATGAGGCCGCCGGGGTGCAGGCGATCCAGATCGAGGATCAGGAAATGCCCAAAAAATGCGGGCACACGCCCAACCGGCGGGTGATCCCGACCGAGGACATGGTGCAGAAGATCGAGGTCGCGCTGGGCGCGCGCCGCAGCGATGACACCCTGATCATCGCGCGCACCGACTCGCGTACCGCGCTCGGGCTCGACGAGGCGATTCGCCGCGCCAAGGCCTACGCCAAGGCGGGCGCTGACATCATTTTTGTCGAAGCACCCGAAACCGAGGAGGAGTTCCGCCGGATCGGCGGCGAGGTCGATGCCTGGCTGCTGGCCAACATGGTGCCGAGCGGCAAGTCGCCGGTCGTGTCGAAGGATCGCTTGCGCGACTTTGGGTTCAACGTCATCATCTACCCCTCGGTTGGCATGAACGCCGCGTGCGCTGCGTTGCGCGATGCCTATGCGCACCTGCAAGCGCACGGAAGCACCGAGGGCTCTTGCGTGCCGTCGATCAGCATGGCCGAGATGCACGAACTCGTCGGCTTCGAAGACGTCTGGGAATTCGAGCGCAAATACGCCCGCCTACCATGAGCACACCGCCCGGGCCGCGCACGCTGTTCGACAAGATTTGGGACGCACACGTCGTTGCCGAGATGGCGCCGGGCGTGGCGCTGCTGCATGTGGACCGGCATTTTGTCCATGACCTGGGCGGCCATGCCGCCTTCACCGAACTGGAGCGCCAGGGCCTCTCGGTGCGCAACCCCGAGCAGGTGTTCGCGGTACCGGACCATGTGATCTCGACGGCGCCGGGACGCACCGGAGGCAACGCGCCGTGGAGCCAGATGCACATTGACGGCCTGCGCCGTGGTTGCCGCAAATGGGGCGTTCGCCTGTTCGACGTCAACGACCCGCAGCAGGGAATCGTCCACGTGATCGGACCGGAGCAGGGCCTGACATTGCCGGGGATATTGCTGCTGTGCGCCGACAGCCACACTTGTACCCATGGCGCGATCGGCGCCCTGGCCTGGGGCATTGGCGCCTCGGAGATCGTGCATGTGCTGGCCACGCAGACCATCGTCCAGCGGCGTCCGCAGCGCATGCGGGTGTGGGTCGACGGGACGCTGGGTCGCGGCGTAGAACCCAAGGACCTGATTTTGAGTGTCATCGGCGTTCTGGGCGCCGGCGGCGGCACCGGCTACGCGATCGAATATGCCGGCCCCGCCATCGAGGCCATGGAGATTTCCGGCCGCCTAACGCTTTGCAATCTGTCGATCGAAATGGGCGCCAAAGTTGGCATGATCGCCCCCGATGAGCGCACCTTCCACTATGTCGCTGGCCGCCCGTTCGCGCCCCAGGGCGCCATGTGGGACCGCGCGCTGGCGCATTGGCGCGGTTTAAGCTCGGACGCGCATGCGGTGTTCGACCGCGAACTGCGGATCGACGCAAGCTGTGTCGCCCCGCAGATCACCTGGGGCACCAGCCCGCAGGATGTGATGGCCATCGACGCCAGGATTCCGGACCCAGCGCAGTGCAGCGATCCCGGGCAGCGCGAAGCCATCGCGTCGGCGCTTGCGTACATGGACCTGGTGCCAGGCCGGCCGATCGCCGGCACCCGCATCGATCGGGTTTTCATTGGCTCGTGCACCAACAGCCGGTTTGCGGACCTCGAGCGTGCGGCAGCGATCGTTCGCGGGCGGCGGGTCGCATCGCATGTCGAGGCCTGGGTGGTGCCGGGCTCGCAGGCGGTCAAACGCGAGGCCGAAGCGGCCGGACTCGACCGGGTCTTCCGGGACGCCGGATTTCAGTGGCGAGAGCCGGGATGTTCGCTGTGCGTGGGTGCCAACGGCGAGATGGTCGCTCCCGGCCAGCGCTGCGTATCGACCTCGAACCGCAACTTCGTGGGCCGACAGGGGCCGGGCGCGCGCACGCACCTGGCCAGTCCCGCGATGGCGGCGGCCGCGGCGGTGGCTGGCAGCCTGACCGACGTGCGCGCACTGCGGGGATGAGCATGGAAAAAGTAAGGGTCCTCGACGCCATCGCGGTGCCGCTGTTGATGGCCAACCTCAACACCGATGTCATCATCCGAATCGAAAGGATGTCTCTGTACCCGCGCGGCGAACTCGGACCCTGGGCGCTGGAGACGCTGCGCCTGGACGCCGAGGGCCGGGAGCGGCCAGACTGCATCCTCAACCAGGCGCCGTTTCGCGACGCGCGCATCCTGCTGGCCGGCGCCAATTTCGGTTGTGGCAGCTCGCGCGAGATGGCCGTGTGGGCGTTGCAGGAGCGCGGTTACGCTTGCATCATCGCGCCGAGCTTTGGCGATATCTTCTTCAACAACTGTCTGCAAAACGGCGTGCTCGCCATTCGGCTGCCGGCGGCGCAGATCGAGGCCGTCGCCGAGCGCTTGCGCCATGGCGCGACCGACGCGCGTGTCCGTGTTGACCTTGAGCGGCAGGAGATCCGGTACGCGGGCGGGGTGATCGCGTTCGAGGTCGAGCCGCTGGCCCGGCAGTCGCTGCTGCAGGGACTCGATCCGATCGCGCTGACCCTGCAGCGCGAGCCGGAAATCGCCGCCTTCCAGGCCCACGATCGAACCCAGCGACCCTGGTTGTACGGCTGAGAGGCGGCGGGCGGTTTGCTCCGATAAGTTGAACAGCCATTCACACTATTTGACGGGCACCGAATCGGCCCAGCGCTTCGCATCTGGTGAAGCTGCTGGCTTCCAAGTCGCCGCAGCGGATGGCGCTGGGCAAGCACGCCTTTGCCCACGCCATGGACGGCGACTACCATCAGGGCATCGCTGCGGCCGTGAATCGAGTGAGCACGACCACCGGTACCGAAGATTCGCCAGAAGGCCCCAGAGTCTTCGTCGAGAAACGCAAGCCGGTCTGGAAGAAGCCCGAGCGCAGCCATCGACCCCACGCCAGGGGCAGACGAGACGCATTCCCTAGATAGCGGCCATCGCGCCCCATAAGCTGTCGCGCGCGCTGCACCGGGGGACGCCGCGCCGAAACCCCGGACAATAGGCGCATGGGAATCCGATGGTGTTGAAAACGGCGCACGCGCCCGCGTTGGCGCAGGACGACACGGCAGCGCACCGCGTTCTGCAGCAGGTGTTCGGCTATGCGCAGTTTCGCGGTCCGCAGCAGGCGGTGGTCGAGCATGTGGCGCAGGGTGGCGACGCCCTGGTGCTGATGC
>CAISIP010000139.1 GCA_903885415.1 uncultured beta proteobacterium | reverse complement strand
CCCAAGAACAAATCCTCCACGTGGTTTTTATTTTGATACTGCAAATGGTGATGTAATTGTAACACCAACAAAATGTGATGAGGTCCAAAAGCAAGTGACGCCTTGCGAGCTTCGCATGAAAAGCCGGCTTGGCGGGCTGCCTCAGGTACTGACCCAGTCCATCGCAAGGGCATTATGGCCGCCACCGTTGCCCAATATGCCCGCAAAATGGGGCCGTCGCCCTAGCCTGCGGCCCGCAGTGCAGGCTCACGCCCAGTCAGGATCCTCATGACCCAGTCCGTCGCCATCACACGCTTCAACGGCCACGAGGCGCTCGCACTGCGCACCTCCGACGGTTCGAGTGCCACCGTCCTGCTGCATGGCGCCCACGCCCTGTCCTGGGTACCCGCCGGGCAAGGGGAGCAGATCTACCTTTCGCCTTTGTCGTCGTACGCTGCGGGCGCACCCATCCGCGGCGGCGTTCCGGTCATCTTCCCGCAGTTCTCCGGGCAGGGACCGCTGCAGCGGCACGGCTTTGCACGCAACATGGTGTGGGAACTGGTGCAGACCGAAGCCGGGGCCGATGGGGCACAGGCTGTGCTGCGCCTGCGCGACGACGCCCATAGCCACGCGATGTGGCCGCACCGCTTCGAGCTTGAAATGCGGGTGCGCATCAGCGCGCGATCGCTGGAGTTCGGGCTGTCGTGTCTGAACCCGGGGCAGGCGGCGTTCTCTTTTGCCTGTGCGCTGCACACCTATCTGCGCCTAGACAACCTCGCCGATGCTGCCGTGCACGGACTAGGCGGACTGCGCTACCACGATGCGGTCGCCGGTGCCGACAAGACGCAACAGGAATCCGTGCTGTCGCCCGCAGGCGATTTGGACCGCATCTATTACGGCGTGCACCAACCGCTGCGGCTTAGCGAACAGCGCGGCGCGCATCTTCGCCAGATACAGATCGATCAGCAGGGCTTTGCCGACGCCGTGGTCTGGAACCCGGGCGCGGCAAAATGCGCCGCGCTGACCGACATGCCGCCTGAGGGCTACCGGCGCATGCTGTGTATCGAGGCCGGCTGCATCGAAAAGCCGGTGCTGCTGTCGCCCGGCGGTCGCTGGTCAGGCGCGCAGACCCTCACGCTGCTGTGAACACCATACGATCCAAGCCATCGGGCTCCACCGACCCCACCGCAGCCATGGGGATCGGCCAGTCCATCAGTCCATGTCCACCTTGACGAGATTGTCGTCCGAGTTGCGGTCGATGCGCATGTTGTAGGGATCCACGCCGACGAACTTCGGCGCCCGGTCGAGTACCAGCGTAATGCGCTGCTTGCCCGACCGAAGGGCACGGCGCTCCATCAGCAGCACCGACGCGCGGCTGTAGCCTTTTTTGCCCGGCTCATCGGTGAATACGCCTATGTCAAAGCCCTCGTCGAGCGCGCTCTCGGTCTCCTTGCCCCTTCCGTCGGCATAGAGTTTCTTCGCCTCGACGGTGAAGCGCAGGTCGAATCGGCCGTCGGGCCGCTTGCTCGCCTTAGCGTCGGTGGCCTTGAGGTCGTACAGCGTGATGCGCTCGAAGAGGTCGGCGATCAATGGCGCATGCTGCGGTCCGGCCTCTTCCCGCAACAAGCTCAGGAAATCCTCGCTGGAGGGGTAGGGCGCAGCCTTGAAGGCGTAGCGCTCGATCAGCCTTTGCAACGCACGGTTCACGCGCCCCTCGCCAACCACCTCCTTGAGCCAGTACATTGCCAGCGCGCCCTTCTGGTAGTGGATGTAGGGCTGGTTCTCGACCCGGTTCAGGGGAAGCTCCTCCACCGCCTCGGAGCCGCGCCTGCGCAGGTAGCTGTCGAGCTCGCTTTTCAAGAACCTGCGGATCTGCTCGCGGCCGTATAGCTTTTCCATCACCAGCAAGGCTGCGTACTGCGCGAAGGTCTCCGACAGCAGCCTCATACCCTGCTTGTCGGCGCCAATCACCTGGTGCGCCCACCACTGGTGCGCGATTTCGTGCGCAGTGATGTAGGTGACCATATCGATCTTTTCATCGCGGTCCTCGTCGCGAAAATTCTGGATGAATCCCAGCGACTCCGAATAGGGAATGGTGTTGGCAAAGGACTGCGCAAAACCCGCGTAGGCCGGGAACTCCAGCACCCTCGCTTGGCGAAACTGGTAGGACGAAAACTCCGCGCTGAACAGCGCGAGCGAGGCCTTCATCGCGTCAAGCATGCGCTGCACATTGGCGCCATGTTGCGGGTGGAAATAGACACTGAGCTCGACCGCCCGGCCGTCCTTTCCCAGCCAGCGGTCCCTGCGGATATCGTAGCGCGCGGATTGCAGGGAAAAGAAGTTGTGGATCGGTGCCTCGGTACGGGTAATCAGCGTGCGCCGGCCATCGGCGGTGGTGTCGCTCACGGTATAGCCGGGCGCCAGCGGCGTCTGGTCGGCGTCGGTGGTGAGCGAAATATCGGCCGTCACCCAATCGCTGTCGCGGCGCAGGTAGTGGTGCGCACTGGCGCCTTCGTCCTCGAGTTTGGCGGGACGCATTTCGCCGGGCAGGCCGTACTTGCGACGCTTGGCGCGGTCTTGCAACACCGCATGACGGTCCACACCCAGCAGCGGCGCTAATTCAAAATTGTTCAGGAAGCTCCCGTTGCCGACGATCCGCGTCAGTGGCCGCCCGTTAACGAAGCCGCGCTGCTCCAGCCGGGTCGCAAAATGCAGCGTACGCCGCTCGCCGGGTTGCATCGCAGTGCGCAGCCTGAACGTGCGGTGACCAAAGCGGTCGTACCGCTCCTCCAATTGCGCGCCTTCCAGTTCCAGTCTGAGCAGCTTCAGGTTGCGGTCCACTTCGACGTCGACCCTATCCAACGGCTGGCCGCTGCGGTTTTCCAGCGCGTAGCTGCCCTGCGCGTCGGCACGAATCAGACGCGGGAAGAGCTCCACCTTCAGATCGACGTGCGTCACCGTCGGCTGCGGCAGATTCTCAAACGGCAACAATGTTTTCTCATAATCTGCCTGCAACTGTTCGCGCTCGGTCTGGGTCTCGTAGGGGTTCAGCACATTGGTGTTGTAGAAGATCCAGCTTCCGGTTCCGATCCAGGCCAGCATCGCGAGGCCGAGCAGCAGCCCGGGTGCCCCACGCAGACGCGCCCCCACCCGCGCCAAGCGCGGACGCAGGCGCGTTTCGGCACCACGGCGCCACAGCAGGTGTGTGCATACCAGCAGCATCAGACCGAAGGCCAACCAGTAGGCCTGATGCCAAGCGCGGCCGATCCAGAAATGGCCCATCGCGTTCATGTCAGACAGCGGCACCGCAGCGCTTTCCGCATAGCTGTAGAGCTTGTGCTCGAATCCCAACATGTCCAGCGTGGTGCTGGCCGCGATATACACCAGCATGACGGCCCAGCCAGCCGCCTTGTAGGGCACCAGCGCCTGGACAAAGACCGACAACACGGCCAGCAACAGCGCCGAGATTAAACCGGGAAGCACGAACCACAGCAGCATCGACTCCGGCTCGAGCTGGGTGTAACCATGGTAGAGCTGGAACAGCATGCCGAAGACGGCGGCGGCGACGAGGGTGGCCAGCAGCACGAGCGTGATCGCCAGCACCTTCGGCAACAGGAAGGCCCAGTTCGGCGCCGCGCTCGCGTCGACTATCTCGTGCATGCGCCGCTCGCGATCGCGCCACACCAGCTCGCCAGCATAGAAAATCGCGATGATCGCGGGGATAAGGCTGAAACTGCTGCTCAGCGCGTCGACCACGGCACGGGTCACCGGCAGGTAACGCTCACCGCGCACGTCAACCACCGAGAACAGCGCACCAAAGCTGTTGAAGATGCCCAGCCCCAGCAGAACCAAGAAGGCCGGGCTCCTGAAGACGAACGCCATGTCGAAGCGCGTCAGCGCGCGCAACTGCAGCCAGCGCGCAGCTCGGTTATGGCTGGCCGCGGCGAGCGCCCGGACGGTCGGCGGCACGTCGGCCGCATGCTTCGCCGGCGCAGGGGCGGGCGTACGCACGCGGGCTTCGAATCGGAACAGCCGGTAGGCCAGCGCCAGCAGCGCTGCACCCAGCGCGAGCCAGATCAGGCGGTTGTACAGCAGCAGCCCTTCGATCGGCGGCAGCAGCGTGTTGCGATCGGCCGCGGTCCAGTATCGGGTACTGCGGTTCAGCGCGCCGATGCCGAAGGGGTCGAGCAACGCCGCGGCTTCTGCGTAGGCGGGGTCGCGCAGGAGAATGCGCGCGACCACGAATAGCACCAGAAACGCGATCACGCCCACATAGGTCCACACCATGGAGCGCGTGACCGTCGCCAGGGCGAAGAACCCGGCACCCGTCACCAACAGCGTCGGCAGCCCGAACACCAGCATCGCGTAAAAATAATGGCCGATCACCAGCGGCCCGAGCTTTTCGGCATCCAGCCAGGGCATGAAGGAGCCGATCAAAATCGCGAGCGGCACGGCGCACAGGACCAGTGCAGCGACGCCAAAAGCGCCAACGAAACGCCCGCACAGGTAGTCGAACTTGCCAACGCGCGTCGACCGCAGGATCGGCGCGAAGCCGGTTTCATCGTCGCGCAACACCACATTGGCGACAAAAGCGGTGACGATGAAGATCGCAAAGACGCTCAGAATGCCGATCATCTGCAGGATCGCGTACGGCGAATTGAGGTTCACATTGCCCCTGCTGCCGATCTGGAGCTGATCCGACGTCGTGGCGCCGAATGCGAACAAAAAGAACAGGGCAAAGCTGACCGCAAACAGCGGCGAGCGGATTTGGTAGCGCAGCTCGAAGGCGGCGATGTGCCTCAACATGGCGCCGATCCCTCAGCGTGCGGCGCCGGAAGTCGTTGGGCGCGCGCGCGACAGCGTCGAAAAGTAGAGGTCTTCCAGACCCCCCTCGACCGCCTCGAATCCGGCTTCGGGCGCCTCATCGGCCAGAACATGGATGACGGTCTGGCCGGCGCGCAGTCGGTTTGATATCACGTTCATCTCGGCCTGGTAACGTGCCAGACTGGAGGCTTCCACGGCGCGGCGCCAGACCCGCCCCTGCAGTTCGCGCACCAGGTCTTGTGGCACGCCAGTCTGCACAATACGTCCGGCACTGATGATGGCCATGCGCGGACAGAGGTCGGCAACGTCGTCGACTATGTGGGTAGACAGGATCACCACCACGCTCTCGCCGATCTTGGCCAGCAGGTTGTTGAAGCGGTTGCGCTCCTCCGGGTCGAGTCCCGCCGTGGGCTCATCCATGATCACCAGCGATGGATTGCCGATGAGCGCTTGTGCGACACCGAAGCGCTGGCGCATGCCACCCGAAAAGCCGGCCACCGCCTTTTTGCGCACCTCCCACAGATTGACCTGCACCAGCAGGCTGTCCACCGTGTCGCGGCGCTCGCCCCGGTCCGCGATACCCTTAAGGACCGCCAGATGGTCCAGCAGGTCGTAGGCCGACACGCGCGGGTAGACGCCGAAGTCCTGTGGCAAGTAGCCCAGCGTCGCGCGCAGCTTTTCGGGTTCGCGCAGCACGTCGATATCGCCGAATCGAATGCTGCCCGCGTCGGGCGTCTGCAGGGTCGCAATGCAGCGCATCAGCGTCGACTTGCCGGCCCCGTTGGGGCCGAGCAAGCCAAACATGCCCTTGGGTATGTCCAGACTGGCGTCGTCCAGCGCCTTGGTTCCATTGCCGTAGACATGGCTTAGATGGGACAGATGCAGCATCGGGAACTCTTCCTTCTACAGGGGGCGACAGCGGTCGGCGAGCGGCATTCTAGCTATCTACACCACCAGCGGGTCGTCCTGCATCGCCTCGATCTGTTCCTCGAGCATCTGGACCTGGCCCTGCCAGTAGTCGCTGGAGCCGAACCAGGGGAAATTGATCGGGAAAATCGGGTCGTCCCAGCGCCGCGCCAGCCAGGCGCTGTAGTGGATCAGGCGCAGCGTGCGCAGCGGCTCGATCAGCGCGAGTTCGCGCCGGTCGAAGTCGCGGAACTGTTCGTAGCCGTCGACCAGCGCGCCGAGTTGGCGCTGGCGCTGCTGGCGATCGCCGCTGAGCAGCATCCACATATCCTGCACCGCGGGGCCCGTGCGCGCGTCGTCGAGGTCGACAAAATGTGGTCCGGGTCCTACGCTGGCGGGCAAGTCGACCGGCGTCCACAGGATATTGCCGGGGTGGCAGTCGCCGTGCAACCGCAGCGTGCGGATGGAATCGACCCCACCCTGCTCGAGCGCTCCGGTCGCGCATGCCAGGCAGGGATGGCGCGCGACCAGTTCGAGCGCCCGCTGCGCGACCGTTGCCCAGGCAGACTGCACATCGAGCGGAACACGCTCGTTTGCAAGCAGCCAGTCACGCGACTCGGTGCCGAAACTGTGCAGGTCCAGCGCCGGACGGCTCGCGAAAGGCCGGGCCGCGCCGACGCTGTGGATGCGCGCAAGGAAGCGGCCTATCCACTCCAGCACCTCGGCGTCGTCGAGTTCGGGCGCCCGCCCCCCGCGGCGCGGGCTCACGCTAAACGCAAAGCCGCCAAAGTGGTGCAGCGTGGCGCCGGCGAGCAGCAGCGGCCCGATGACCGGCACCTCGGCCGCCATCAGTTCGTGTGAGAAGGCGTGCTCCTCTAGGATCTGTGCCTGGCTCCAACGCCCGGGCCGGTAGAACTTGGCGACCACCGCGCTGCCATCCTCGAGTTGCACCTGGTAGACCCGGTTTTCGTAGGAGGACAGCGCCGTCAGCCGGCCGTCGCCGCGCAGTCCGGCCGCGTCGAGCGCGTCGAGCACCCGATCGGGCGTAAGAGATGCAAAAGGATGGAGGCCCGACGGTGTCGGTGGGGACGTAGGCATTGCGCCATTGTCGGGCGAAGCCCAAACGGGGGCGCACGCCTGTGATGCGGGTCAAGTGAAAACGCGATGCCCGCGCTGTAAAGTGTGCGCATGACCCGATGGAACCGGAGACGCTCACGGTTTTTGACCCGGCGAGGACTTCTTTACACGCTGGCGCTGTGCATGGTGATTCAGCTGCTCGGCGGCGTCGGTTTCTGGATTCTGGAACCGCGCACCGAGACGCTGGCCGACGGACTGTGGCTGGCTTTCACAACCGCCGCGACGGTCGGCTACGGCGACATGGTTCCCAGCACCCACGCCTCCCGGGCCTTCGCGGTCGTCGTCGTTTTGCTCGGCCTGACCGTGCTCTCCTTGGTGACGGCCTCGCTGGCAGCGATGTTCGTCGAAACCGAGGAGCGCCAGATCGAGCGCGATCTGATGCAGGAGCTCGCAGCCCTGCGATCCGAGCTGCGCGAGATGCGCAGCGAACTGCGCCAGGCCACGGCAAAGCGCGAAGCCAGCCGCTGACGGCCCTGCCGCCTGCTTAAGCTTCAGCGCCCGACAAAACGCGCTTCGCGCCGCTCGACGAACGACAGCAGGCCCTCGGCCGCGTCGTCGCTCGCCAGCAGCCGCTGCTGAACGGCCTGGAAGTCCTGCGCGGCGGCCAGCGGCCCCTGCTCCACCGACTTGATGACGTTGTGACGGGTCGCTGCCACCGCCATCGGCGCCTGCTCGGCGATGGCCTGCGCGATCTGCAGCGCCTGCTCGAACTCCTGTCCAGCGGGAACCACCTTTTGCACGAAATGCAGGCGCAGCGCCTCGGCGGCGCCGAATTCGTCCCCCGTGAGCAAATGCAGCAACGCGTTGCCGGTTCCCGCGCGCTGCGCCATGCGCAGCGTCGCACCGCAATTGGCCATGATGGCGCGCTTGACCTCCAGCTGCGAAAAGCGACAGTCGTCCGCGGCGACGACGATGTCCGCCGCCAACATCAGCTCCATCCCCAGCGTGTAGGTGATCCCCTTGACCGCCACCACCATCGGCTTGCTGCGGCGGCGGTAGCCGGGCATGCCCAGATCCACCGGGTCGACCAGTCCCGCCGGAAAGAGGCTCTCGCCGCGGCGCATCATCGGCGCGACCGCCGTCAGGTCCAGGCCCGCGGTGAAATGCGCGCCCTTGGCGTACAAAACGCCTACCCGCAGTCCAGCCCCGTCGTCGAGCCGGGTATAGGCTTCGGCCAGTTGGCGCAGCATGCGCGGTGTGAAGCCGTTGCGCTTGGCCGGGCGGTTGATGGCCATCAAGAGCAGCCCTCCGCGGACAATGCAATCTATGCCGCCTTCGGCGTCGGCTTCAGAATCGGTACTTGGTGGCATTGGAACAGTCCTTTTCAGTCGCAAGCTTTGATCGTCTATCGTCGGGACGACCCGCCGATGCCCAGGAGCTATTGCAACATGTTTGACTACATCATCATCGGCGCGGGCTCGGCCGGCTGTGTTCTGGCCGCCAGGCTGAGTCAGGACCCCGGGGTCCGGGTCGCGCTACTAGAAGCCGGCCCGACCGACGACAGCGTGCTGATCCAGTGCCCGGCGGGGCTCGCGCTACTGGCAAAAACCGGTCGTTCCAACTGGGGCTTCGAGACCGTGGCGCAGCCAGGGCTGGGCGGGCGGCGCGGCTACCAGCCGCGCGGCAAAGTACTCGGCGGCTCGAGTTCGGTCAATGCGATGGTCTATGTACGCGGCCACCGCGCCGACTACGACCACTGGGCCGCTCTGGGCAACGCGGGGTGGGCTTTTGACGACGTTCTTCCCTACTTCAAGCGCTCCGAAAACAACGAGCGCGGGGCCGACGCGCTGCACGGCGAGGGTGGCCCGCTCAATGTGCGCGACCCGGGCAGCCCGAGCCGCTTGGCCCCCCTGTTCGTGCAGGCCGGGGTGCAGGCGGGGCAGCGCAAGAACTACGACTTCAACGGCCCCGAACAAGAGGGTGTGGGACTGTTCCAGGTGACGCAAAAGGACGGCGAGCGCTTCAGCGCAGCGAAGGCTTATGTACACCCCCATCTTGGCCGGCCCAACCTGCGGCTGATCACGGCGGCGCACACCACACGCATCCTGCTCGAAAACGGTCGCGCCGTCGGCGTCGAGTACCGCCAGGGCGGCGCGCTCATCCAGCTGCAGGCGAGGCGCGAAGTGCTGCTGTGCGCCGGCGCGCTGCAGTCGCCGCAGATTCTGATGCTTTCGGGAATCGGCGCGCAGCAGCAGCTGCAAGACAACGGGATCGCCGTAGCGCATCATCTCCCGGGCGTCGGCGCGCATTTGCACGACCATCCGGACGTGGTGCAAACCGTCGAAGCGCCCCACCTGCGCGACCTGCCCGGCGTCTCGCTGACCGGGCTTTTACGCGCGGCGCAGGCCATGCGCGAATGGCGCCGAAGCCGCACTGGACCGATGACGACCAATTTCGCCGAGGCGGGCGGCTTCGTGCGAAGCGCTGCAGGCGAAGCGATACCCGACCTGCAGCTGCATTTCGTGATCGGAAAACTGGTCAACCACGGCCGTACCACCGCCCTTGGCCACGGCTACTCCTGCCATGTCTGCCTGCTGCGCCCGCTGAGTCGCGGCAGCGTGCGTCTGGCCGGCAAGGATCCGATGCAGGCGCCGCTGATAGACCCCAACTTTCTGGGCGAGCGCGACGACATGGAACGAATGGTGCGGGGCTTTCGCATCACGCGCGCCATCCTGTCGCAGCCGGCGCTCGCCGGTCTGGGCGGCCGCGAATCAGCGGCTTCAGCCGCCGCGCAGACCGACGCGCAGATCGAGCAGTTCATCCGCGCCCATGCCGACACGATCTACCATCCGGTGGGCAGCTGCCGCATGGGAAGCGGCGCCATGGACGTCGTCGACGCTGCCCTGCGCGTGCATGGCGTCCAGAGCCTGCGCGTCGTCGACGCGTCGATCATGCCGCGCATCGTCGGCGGCAACACCAACGCGCCGGTCATCATGATCGCCGAGAAGGCGGCAGAGATGATCAACATGGCGGCCCAACACGCCGCGTCATGAACCTGCGGCGCATCGCCGGCTCAGCCACGAAAGCGCTTGCGGGTAAGCGCCAGCGCGATCCAAAAGCCGCCCACCGCATAGACCAGCAGCACCAGCGCATGGCGCAAGGGCTTGGCCGGCCACTGGTCCAGGAACAGCGGGCGCACGAGTTCGACCGCGCTGCTCAGCGGCAGCCAGTCAGCGACCATCCGCACCAGCGGCGGCAATTGCTCCAGGGGAAAAAAAATGCCGCTGAGGAACATCATCGGCGTCAGGAACAGCGTGAAGTAGTAGGTAAAGAAGTCGTAGCCCTTTGCCAGCGCGTTGACCACCAGCGCGAGGCTGGAAAAGGTGATCCCCACGCCCAGCAACACCGGCCAGGCGAGCAGCAGCTTCGGGCTGTGGCTAATTCCCAGGGCCAGCATCACGCCCAGAATCGCGGTGACGGTAAAGATCGCCTTGAAGGCCGCCCACAGCATTTCGGCCAGCACGATGTCGTCGAGCCGCACCGGCGCGTTCATGATGCCATCCCAGGTCTTTTGCACATGCATGCGCGAGAAGGCTGAGTACAGCGCTTCGAAGGAGGCCGCATTCATCGCGCTCATGCAGATGCTGCCGCTGGCCAGGAACAAAATGTACGGAACCTGCGTGCTGCCGGCCTCGCCCACAACAACGACCTGGCCCACCAGAGCCCCGAGCCCGTAACCGAAAGCCACCAGCCACATCAGCGGCTCGGCGATATTGCCCACCAGACTGGGGATAGCCAGCTTGCGCCACACCAGCAGGTTGCGCAGGAAGACCGGCCAAAAACGCAACGACAGCCTCGGCGCGCGCCAGATGCCTAAGCCACCCTTCATGCATCCTCCCTGATCTGGCGGCCTGTGAGCTTGAGAAACAGGTCCTCCAGGTTCGCGGGGCGGTGCAGCGTTCGCAGCTGCGGCCAGGCGGCCAGCGCGTCGAGCAACGCTTTCGCGCTTTGGGTGTAGAAGAAAACCGTCTCGCCGCTGCGTTCGACGCGCGCCGCCAGGGCGCGCAGCGGCGACTCCATCAGCGCGCCAGCGCCTACGCCGTAGACTTCGACCACGTCCGGCTCAAGGTGCCGGGCTATGAGTTCGCGCGGCCGCCCCTCGGCAATCTTGCGTCCGTGGTCGAGCACCAGCAGGCGCGAACACAGGCGCTCGGCTTCGTCCATGAAGTGCGTCGTCAGCAGGATCGACTTGCCCTGCAGCAGCAGCTGCTGCAGCCGCTCCCACATGAGGTGACGGGCTTGCGGGTCGAGCCCGGTGGTCGGCTCGTCGAGCAGCAGCAGCCGCGGGTCGTTCACAAGCGCGCGCGCAAGGCTCAGGCGACGCTTCATGCCGCCCGACAGCTCAGCGGGCCTGGACGCCGACTTGCTGCTGAGCGAGGCGAACTCGAGCAGTTCGGGGATGCGCTGGCGTATCTGCCCGTCGCGCATGCCGAAATAGCGGCCGTAGACCAACAGGTTCTCGGCGCAGCTGAAGTCCGGGTCCAGCGTATCGAGCTGGCTCACGACGCCCAGACGCGCCTTGATCGCCATCGCATCCTGCGGCATGCGCAGTGTGCTGCCGGTGTCGTCCAGCGCGTAGCGAATATCGCCGGCGTCCGGCGCGCTAAGCCCCAGGCACATGCGGATGGTGGTCGTCTTGCCGGCGCCGTTGGGGCCAATCACGCCCAAACACTCACCCGGCGCGATCGCGAACGACAGGTCGTCGACGACATTGGTGTCGCCATAGCGCTTACACAGACCCTGCACGCGCAGCAGCGCGGCCCCGGTGCCGTCCCCAGCGTTCACTGAAAAGCCACTTCGTCGAAGCTGCGCAGCTTTCGGCTGTGCAGCTGCTCGGTCCCCAGGCCGCGCAACAGCTCGATGGCGCGAATACCGATGCGCAGGTGCTGATCGACGCGTTCACGGTAAAACTGGTCGGCCATGCCGGGCAGTTTGATCTCGCCGTGCAGCGGCTTGTCGCTGACACACAGCAGCGTTCCGTACGGCACGCGGAACCGGAAGCCGTTGGCGGCGACGGTGGCGCACTCCATGTCGAGCGCCACCGCGCGGCTCTGGCTGAAGCGGCGCTGCGGACCGTTGTCGGGCAGCAGCTCCCAGTTGCGGTTGTCGGTGCTGGCTACGGTGCCGGTGCGCATGATGCGCTTGAGTTCCACCCCGTTCATCTGCGTCACATCGGCGACCGCCTGCTCGATCGCGACCTGGACCTCGGCCAGAGCCGGAATCGGAATCCACAGCGGCAATTCCTCGTCCAACACATGGTCTTCGCGCACGTAGCCGTGCGCCAGCACATAGTCGCCAAGGTTCTGCGTGTTGCGTAGTCCGGCGCAGTGTCCGAGCATGATCCAGGCGTGCGGGCACAAGACGGCGATGTGGTCGGTGATGTTCTTGGCATTGGCAGGACCCACGCCAATGTTGACCATGGTGATCCCGCTGCGATCGCTGCGCATCAGGTGGTAGCCGGGCATCTGCGGCGGTCGCGGCGGCTCGGCGCCGAAGGCGTCTTGGGGCTGCACCGGCGTTCCGGCACGCCGGGTGACCAGATTGCCAGGCTCGACAAAAGCGATGTACTCGCTGTCGGGGTCCTGCATCGCGGCGCGCCCGATGCGGACGAATTCGTCGATGTAGAACTGGTAGTTGGTGAACAGCACGAAGTTCTGGAAATGCGTCGGCGCGGTACCCGTATAGTGGCGCAGCCGATGCAGTGAATAGTCCACGCGCGGCGCAGTGAACAGCGCCAGCGGCCGGGCCTCACCGGGGCGCGCGACGTGGGTTCCGTTGGCGATTCCGTCGTCCATTGCCGCCAGGTCAGGCAGGTCGAAAACATCACGCATCAACTGGCGCCGCTCGGCGCTCAGGTTGCCCTCGATGTGGTCGTTTTCAGCAAAGGAAAAATGCACCGGTATGGGCTGCGCGCTAACGCCGACCTCGATCGCCACGCCGTGGTTCTGCAGCAACAGCACGAACTGCTGCAGATAATATTCGCCGAACAACTCGGGCCGGGTAAGGGTGGTCTCAAAACGGCCCGGCCCGGCGACGAAACCGTAGCTCAGCCGCGCGCTGTCGGCGCTGGCGCTGCGCGCGACCGTCTGAGTCTGCACCCGCACATAGGGGTAGAAGGCGCGCACATGGCCTGGCAGTGCTTCGCCCGCCAGGTAGCGCTGCATCGCGTGGCGCAAATGCGCCAGGCCAGCGTCATAAATCCTGCACACCTGCGCCAGCGCCAGCGCCGGGTCGGTATAACTCGCGCTCGCAATTGGGGGGGGAAGGTAGCTCATGCCCTATTGTCCACAATGCCGTCGCCCCTGCCCGGCCAGCACGGTCGCCGATCCCCTCGGCTGCGCTGCAGCGCTTGTCGTACGATCGGTGGCTGGGCCGCCGTCGGCGGGTCCGAAAACAAAGGAAAAACACATGGACCTCGGCTTAAGTGGCAAGTGGGCACTGGTATGCGGCGCTAGCAAGGGACTGGGCCTGGGATGCGCGCAGGCGCTGGCACGCGAAGGCGTGCATGTATTGATCAATGCGCGCGGCGCCGAGGCGCTGCAAACCGCAGCGCAGGCCTTGCGCGCGTTGCCGAATGCGGCGACGGTGCTGGCGGTCGCCGCAGACATCACGACCGAAGAGGGACGCGCGGCGGTTTTCGGCGCCGCCGGAGGCCCCGGGACCGACTTCGACATCGTCGTGACCAACGCGGGCGGACCGCCGCCGGGCGACTTTCGCGAATGGGAGCGTGAGGCCTGGATCAAAGCCCTGGACGCCAACATGCTCACGCCCATCGCCCTGATCAAGGCCACCGTGGACGGAATGGCGCAACGCGGCTTCGGGCGCATCGTCAACATCACCTCGGGCGCGGTCAAGGCGCCAATCGATGTGCTCGGCCTGAGCAACGGCGCGCGCAGCGGGTTGACCGGCTTTGTCGCCGGCGTCGCGCGCAGCCAGCTCGCCGCGTCCAACGTGACGATCAACAACCTGCTTCCCGGCGCATTCGACACCGACCGCCTGCGGGTGACCATGGCCGGCGCGGCCAAGAAGACCGGCCAGCCGGTCGAGGCACTGCTTGAGGCGCGCAGCAAGACCATCCCGGCCCGGCGCTTCGGCACGCCGCAGGAATTCGGCGCCATCTGCGCCTTT
>CAISIP010000138.1 GCA_903885415.1 uncultured beta proteobacterium | reverse complement strand
TGCGTGACCATGATGGTTGTTGTGCCGACCTTGCGCTGGATGTGTCGCAGTTCGAACTGCATCTCTTCGCGCAGTTTGGCGTCCAGATTGGACAGCGGTTCGTCGAGCAGCAGAACCGGTGGTTCTATGACAAGTGCACGTGCGAGCGCGACGCGCTGGCGCTGACCGCCGGACAGTTCGCGCGGATAGCTCGTCCGATGCGGCTCCAGATGGACCATCGCCAGCGCTTCGTCGACCCGTTCGCGCCGCTCGGCCAGCGGCATACGGCGCATCTCCAGCCCGAAAGCGACATTGTCAAAGACGCTCATATGCGGGAATAGTGCGTAGCTTTGAAACACGATTCCCAGGCCGCGCGAGTTCGCGCTGGCGTGGGTGATGTCGCGTCCGTCGAGCACGATGCTCCCGCTCGTGGCTTCGGCAAAGCCTGCGACCATCTGCAGCGTCGTGGTCTTTCCGCATCCGGACGGGCCGAGCAGGGAAACGAACTCGCCCTTTTCCACGCGCAGGCTCAAGTCGTTCACGACGCAGTTCGCCCCGTAGAACTTGGTCAAGTTGGCAAGTGTGAGGAAGGACAAGGCGGGCTCCGAGAATCGCTGGCGTGCCCCGAAGCGGGACCCGTCGATGCCATGCTGCGCTGGCCGAATGATGTGCGCGTGGCGTCAGCGCGTCAACGAGGGTATTCCATTAAACGGGAACTATTTCCAATAGATTCTGGTAGGTAGAATAGTTTGATATTTGGTTTAAAAATATTTCATTGAACGAACTAAAAAACCCATTGGACGCTCCCGTCGGTATTGGCGTTGGTACGCTGGAGCGCGCCTTTGCCATCATTCGGCTTCTGTCCACAGGGGCGTCGGGGGGTGAACGTGTGACCCGCATCGCCAAGGCGCTCGGCCTCACGCAGGCGACGGTGCATCGGACTTTGCAGGCGCTGATCGTGCAACAGGTCGTTGAGCAGGACGCGCGCAGCCGGCGCTATCGGCTGAGCATCGAATTCTTTGTCCTGGCCGCGCGGGCCGGCAATCCGATGAACCTGCGTGACCTGTGCAGGCCGGCCGTGCTGCGCTTGTGTGCGAGCCTGGGGGACACCATCTTTGTGCTCGCACGCAGTGGGTTTGACGCGGTTTGCCTGGACCGCAGCGAAGGACCCTTCCCAATCCGCTCTTTCACTGGCGACATCGGCGGGCGGATCGCGCTGGGAATAGGCCAGGGAAGCCTGGCCATACTGTCATTTCTGCCCGAGGCTGAACGCGAAGAGGTGATCCGCTTCAACCTGCCGCGGGTGCGCGAGCTCGGTATGTTCGACGAGGTCTATCTGCGCACCGAAATCGACAGCGTTCGCGAGCTCGGTTACGCCGGCCGCAACACCGGCCTACTCGAGGGTATGGCCGGCGTCGCAGTTCCCGTCTGCGACCGTGAAGGCCGGGCCGTGGCGGCGCTGAGTGTGGGAACCATCGCCGACCGACTGAACGCCGAGCGCCTTCCCACCGTGGTCGAACTGCTAAAGCGCGAAGCGCGGGCCATTGGCCCGAAACTCAACCCCTTTGACCCGACGCTGCGCCGCCCCGCCCAAAGCCTGGCGGCGTTGTTGCCGAATTAACTGTCAGCGCGCTCGGTTTTCATCCTGCGGCGCAGGATCGCCATCCCGGCTAGCGTCAACGCCAGCGTCTGTGGCTCCGGTACCTGGTTGGCCGGTGGCGTTGGGATCGGCCCGACGTCGCCATCGCGTACCGCCATCGCGAAAGCATGGGCGGGGGTTCCGTTGAGGCCCTGATCGACGGTGAACTGCCTGCCTGTCTGCGCATTGAAGTAGAAGGCGTAATCGTTGGGGGCCAGCACACCGATCCAGTAATCCCCTTGCGCGTAAGCCGGGTTGGAAAAAAGGAAATCGGCGGTGTTGGTCAGCCCATACGCGCCTTGTGGTGAACCTGCGGTATCAAACTGGGCTTTGTTGCCTAAGGTGTCGTAGAACCAGTGTGCCATTTCGCTATCGGTTGTCGTGACGTTGTAGCCGCATTCAGTCCCGCCAAAGCCCCATGTCGGGCAGCCATTGCTTCCTGCGTCGGTCAGGGTGGGAAGCCTCCATCCGCTTATCCCATAACGCGGGAGCTGGGCCCAGGCGTTGGCCTGCGCCCAGGTCAGGAAGCCCGAATCGGGGGCGTTGGGGTTGCTATTGATCGACCGCAGCCAGCTGATATCCAGCGCGGTGTCGTAGAAGGCTTCGAATCCGTTGGCCATGTTGCCGTCCAGGTCGCGGCCCTGCAGCGTTATTTGCCAACTGCCCTGTCCCGGCACCGGCGCTGCTTGCGCGGCCCCTGCCAAAGCTACCACGCCTAGTAGCACCGCCAAGCCCTTCATTCCATTTTGCATCGTCGCCTCCTCGGGTTGTACCCTTGCGCGCGGACAGAAAATCCATCCGCATGCGTGCAAGTGTCGGAGTGGAGAGGGTCAAAAGCACCATGCATAGTGGACGAAAACCTGAGCCTTCGCATCGACACGGTCGCTTTGGCGAAAATGTGGCGCTTTACTGCGCGGCAGCATCCCCGGCCTGGCGCGGGGTGGATTTTTTCGACGACGGCATCCAGCCGCCGCCAAGGCGCTCCCTAGCGCATGCCGAAGGTGGTGCTGCCGAACAGCGACTTTTGGCTGACGGGCTGCGAGCGCCAGTACTGGCGCGGTGCCTGCAGCGTTGCGCCCAGTGTGGCGGCCGCGCGCCAGGGCCAGCGGGGATCCTGAGTGAGGCCGCGCGCCATGGCGATCATGTCGGCCTGGCCCTGCGCCAGAATGTCTTCTGCCTGCTGCGGTTCGGTGATCAGGCCGACGGCCATCACCGGGACACGAACGCTGGCTTTGATCGCTTCGGCGAACGGCACCTGGTAGCCGGGACCGACCGCAATTTTCTGGCGCGGGCTGATGCCGCCACTGGATACGTCGATCCAGTCACAGCCTAAGCGCTCAAGCGCCTGCGCCAGCAGCTTGCTGTTTTCGATGTCCCAGCCGCCTTCGATCCATTCGGTCGCGCTGATGCGAACACCCATCGGCTTGTGTGCGGGCCAGGCGGCGCGCATCGATGCAAAAACCTGTAGCGGATAGCGCATCCGGTTGTCCAGGCTGCCACCGTATTCGTCGTCGCGTTGGTTGGCAATTGGGCTCAGGAATTCGTGCAGCAGATAACCGTGTGCTGCGTGTACCTCGATCGCGTCGAAGCCGGCCCGGTCGGCGCGCTGTACCGCGTCGACGAAACGCTGGCGCAATCGCTCCATGCCGTCGCGGTCCAACGCATCGGGCGGTGCCTCGCCTTCGAGTTGGGGCAGCGCCGATGGCGCCACTGGACGCCAGCCGCCGCCCGCCAGGGGAACCAGCTGTCCGCCTTCCCAGGGCCTGCCGCTGGAGGCCTTGCGCCCAGCGTGGCCGAGCTGGATCGCCAGCGGGATCGGGCTGGTCTGGCGCAGCGTGCGCACCAGGCTGCTCAGCGCATGTTCGGTGGCATCGTCGTAAAGCCCGAGGCAGCCGGTGGTGATGCGCCCAGCGGGCTCTACGGCGGTGGCTTCGACAATCAGGAGGCCGGCACCGCTGATCGCAAACTGCCCCAGATGGACCGTGTGCCAGGGCTGCGCGCAGCCCTCGACGCCAGAGTACTGGCACATCGGCGAGACGATGATGCGGTTGGGGATGCGCAGGCTGCGCAGGGAAAAGGGGGAAAAAAGCAGGCTCATGCGTTGAATATAACGGCCCGGCCTGCGGCGCCCGCGCACCAGCGCGGATGCCGCAGGTCCTGCTCTGGCGCGAGGCGGACTAGACCAGCAACGCGTTGACGCGCTTCACATAAGCCGCTGGGTCGGCCGGCATGCCGCCCTCGGCCAGCAGCGCCTGGTCAAACAATATGTGCGCCAGGTCGTTGAAATGCACCGAGCCCTCGAGTTTTTTCACCAGCGGGTGCTCGGCGTTGACTTCAAGGACCGGCTTGACCTCGGGCGCGCTCTGGCCCGCCTGTTTGAGCATGCGCGCCAGTTGCGTGCTCATGCCGTGGTCCTGTACCACCAGGCAGGCCGGGCTGTCGACCAGGCGGGTCGTCACGCGCACGTCTTCGGCCTTGTCCTTGAGGGCTTCTTTGAGCCTGGCCAGCAGCGGCTTGAAGGCTTCGGCGGCTTCCTCGGCCGCCTTCTTTTCGGCTTCGTCCTGTAGCTTGCCCAGATCGACTGCGCCTTTGGCGACGCTTTGCATCGGTGTGCCGTCGAATTCGTTGAGATAGTTCAGCGCCCATTCATCGACACGGTCGGTCATCAGCAGGACCTCAATGCCCTTCTTCTTGAACACTTCAAGCTGAGGGCTGTTGCGCGCCGCCGCCGGCGTGTCGGCCGTGATGTAGTAGATCGCTTCCTGGCCTTCTTTCATCCGCGCTTTGTAGTCGGCCAGGCCGACGCTGACGCTGTCGGTGGTGCTCGACGCGAAGCGCAACAGCTTGGCCAGGCGGTCCTTGTTGGCGAAGTCCTCGCCCAGACCTTCCTTGAGTACGGCGCCGAATTCGGCGTAGAACTTGCTGTATTTTCCCGCGTTCGCTTCAGCCGCCGCCTTGTCCTCCTCGCTCAGCACATCGGTGACCGTGTCGCTACCGGCCTCTGCCTTGGGCGCCACATCGTGGCGCGCAAGGTCTTCAAGCATTCCCAACACGCGCTTGGTACAGCCTTCGCGGATCGCCTTGACGTCACGGCTTTCCTGCAGCAGTTCGCGGCTGACATTCAGCGGCAGGTCGGCCGAATCGACGACGCCTTTCACAAAGCGCAGATAGGTCGGCAGCAGGGCCTCTGCGTCGTCCATGATGAAAACCCGCTTGACATAGAGCTTGAGGCCGCCCTTTTTATCGCGGTTCCAAAGGTCGAACGGCGCCTTTGAAGGCAGATACAGCAGTTGCGTGTACTCGGTGCTGCCTTCGACCCGGTTGTGCGTGTGCGCCAACGGCTCCTCGAAGTCGTGGCTGATCTGCTTGTAGAACTCCTTGTATTGCTCGGGTGTGATGTCCTTTTTGGCGCGTGCCCAGATCGCGTTGGCTTTGTTGACGGTTTCCCATTCGTCGGTAGTGACCATCTCGCCGCCCTTGGTAGCGCCGGATGCGTCGCCGTCGATCTTTTCGCCTTCTTTCCACTCCTCCTTTTGCATCAGCACCGGCAGGCTGATGTGGTCGGAGTATTTGCTGATGATTCCCTTGACCTTCCAAGCCCCGGTGTAATCCGACGCGTCCTCGCGCAGGTGCAGCGTGACGCTGGTCCCGCGCTGCTTGCGTTCGATGGTCTCGACCTCAAAGTCGCCCGCGCCACCGCTGACCCAGCGGACGCCTTCGGCGGCGGGGTGGCCGGCGCGACGGGTTTCGACGGTGATCTTGTCGGCGACGATGAATCCGGAGTAAAAACCGACGCCGAACTGGCCGATCAACTGCGAGTCGGCTTTCTGGTCACCGCTGAGCTTGCTGACGAAGTCTTTGGTCCCGCTCTTGGCGATGGTTCCCAGGTTGTCGATCGCCTCCTGCTCGCTCATACCGATGCCGTTGTCGCTAATGGTGAGCGTGCGGGCCTTCTTGTCCATGCTGACGCGAATTTCGAGGTTGGGCGAATCCTCGAAAACAGCGGGCGCGTTGAGCGCCTCAAAGCGCAGTTTGTCGCAGGCGTCCGAGGCGTTGGAGATCAGCTCGCGCAGGAAGATTTCCTTGTTGGAGTACAGCGAATGCGTGACCAGATGCAGCAGTTGCGCTACTTCGGCCTGAAAGGATAGGGTTTGCTTGCTCATGAAGTGGGGTGGTCTTT
>CAISIP010000137.1 GCA_903885415.1 uncultured beta proteobacterium | reverse complement strand
TCGGACCGGATGGCCAAGTACAACCAGTTGCTGCGCATTGAGGAGGATCTGGGCGACGTCGCCACCTACCCGGGTCGCGCGGCTTTCTACAACCTGCGCTAGCACCAGGCCCTAACGCCCGCACCGCTCCGAAGCCACCCAGGCCCATGCGCAACCGCCTCGTTCCCCTGGCACTGGCCACGCTGCTGCTGATCCTGCATGCGCAGCTCTGGGTGGGTCGCGGCAGCATTCCGAACGTGGCGGCACTGTCGCAGCAGCTTGAAATCCAAAAGGGCCGCAACGAACGCGCGCGCCAGGCCAACGAGCGCCTGGCAGCCGAGGTCCGCGACCTCAAGGAAGGGCTGGAAATGGTCGAGGAAAAAGCCCGCTTCGAACTGGGTATGGTCCGACCCAACGAGATACTGGTTCAGATCACCAAGTAGGCCATGGGGCGAGCCACATCGCCAGTGCCGCCTACTGCGCGCTTGAAGTTCCGCCGGCTGCCAAAGGGTTGAACAGCTGCGCCGCATCGATCGCATCGTAGCGGTACTGGGCGCCGCAGAACTCACAAGCCACCTCGATTTCACCGCGCTCGGCGATGATACTTTGGGCCTCTTCCTGGCCCAGTCCGACGAGCATGGCGTCGACGCGCTGGGCGCTGCAGCTGCAGGCAAAGCGTGGGGCTGCGTCCCCCGTCAACGCTTCGAAACGGGTCAAGCGCTCTTGCCAGAAAAGCCTTCGAAGCAGCGTATCGACGTCCAGACCCAGCAACTCGTCGCGCTTGAGGCTGGCCGCCAGCGTGGCGATGCGGTTGTAGTGCTCGTTGAGCCCGATCTGATCTTCGTCGGCCATGCTGCGCCTGCCGCCAGCCAGATTCCCAGCGCCTTGCATCGGCAGGCGCTGGATCAGCAACCCGGCGGCGACCTGGTCGTCGGCTGCGAGCACCAGCGTGGTGTCGAGCTGTTCGCTTTGCAGCATGTAGTGCTGCACCACCTCGCTGAGTCTTTCCAACTTTTCGCCGCGGTCGCCACACAGGGGCACCACGCCCTGGTAGGGCTGCTGGCCGGGAAAGCGGCGCCCGGGGTCCAGCGTGATCGCGCAGCGACCCAGATTGTCACGATTGACCATGTCGCTCAGGCTGGCCCAGGCGTCGATCGCGCCGACTACCGTCGCCGTCGCGCGCAATGAAAGATCGGACTGCACCTCGACAACGGCGAGCTTGACCGGACCATCTCCGAAGATCTGCATCACCAGCGCGCCGTCGAACTTGATGTTCGACTGCATCAGCGTCGCTGCGGCCAGCAACTCCCCGAGCATCTGCTGCACCGCAGGCGCATAGGCGCCTGCGGTCGTGTTGGCAGCGCGCCGGCGCAGTATCTCGGTCCAGGCGCTGGTCAGCCGCACGACGATGCCGCGCACCGGCAAGCCGTCGAAGATGAATTTGTGCAGTTCAGACAAGTGCGATCCCGAATCCGGTCGCAGCGACCGGCCCGGCTTGGGTCATGCGAGCTTCTTCAAGCCGGATTTGAAGCGCATGGCGTTATCCACATAGTGCTGAGCAACCGGCAGCAGGCCCAAACGCTGCTCGTCAGAAAGCGCCCGCACGGCCTTGGCAGGACTGCCCATGATCATCGAGCCATCGGCAAACTCCTTGCCCTCGGTGACCAGCGAGCCGGCGCCGACCAGGCAGCCCTTTCCGATCCTGGCGCCGTTGAGGATGATCGCCCCCATGCCAATCAGGCTGCCGTCGCCAATGGTGCAGCCATGGAGCATCACCATGTGGCCGATCGTCACGTCGTCGCCGAGCGTCAACGGGACCCCCACGTCGCTATGCAGCACGCTGCCGTCCTGGATATTGGTCCGCCGCCCGATACGCACGGCCTCGTTATCTCCGCGCACAACGGCACCAAACCAGACATTGGCGCCGTCGCCGAGCTCCACATTCCCGATCACCTGCGCACTGTCCGCAACCCAAGCCGACGCGCCCAGTCGCGGCGCGACGCCGTCGAGTTCAAAAACCGCCATACCCGTTTCTCCTGTTGAACTATTGTAAAAGCCGGCCTTCAGCGCGCCTACGCGCGCGGATGATGGCGGGCGTGCATCGACTTGAGCCTTTCACGCGCCACATGGGTGTAGATGGTGGTCGTCGAGATATCGGCGTGCCCCAGCAGCAGTTGCACCGCGCGCAGGTCGGCGCCATGGTTCAGAAGGTGCGTCGCGAAAGCATGGCGCAAGGTATGCGGCGAAGGCGCGGTGGCAATTCCAGCGACCGCCGCATAGCGCTTGACGTTGCCCCAGAACATCACGCGCGACATCGCACTGCCGGCCTTGGCGCCGCTGGCGGTGACAAACAGCGCGGCACTTTGGCGCTGACCCAGCAGCGCGGGACGCGCCTGCGCCAAATAGCGCTGCAGCCACGCGCCGGCGACTTCACCAAAGGGAACCAGGCGCTCCTTGTTGCCCTTGCCAAATACCCGCAGCACATGGTCCGCCAGGCTAAGGTTGAGAACCCCCAGACCCACCAGTTCGCTGACCCGCAGACCGCTGGCGTACATCAACTCGAGCATGGCGCGGTCGCGCTGGCCAAGATGCGTTGCGCAGTCGGGCGCCTGCAGCAGGGCCTCCACCTCGGCCTCGCTCAGCGTCTTGGGGACCCGCATGGCCTGCCGTGCCGCCTGCAGCCGCAGCGTCGGATCCTGCACGATGTAGCGCTCGCGCACCGCCCAGCCAAAATAGCGGCGCATCACGCTGAGCCTGCGGTTCGCCGACGTCGCCTTGGTGCTGGCATGGCGCGCCGAAAAATAGCCGTGGATGTGATGCTCTTGCGCCGCATCGAGCGCCAGCCCCTGCGCAGCGAGCCAGGCCGCAAACAGGCCCAGATCGCGCCGGTACGCCATCAGCGTGTTCTTCGACAGGCCCGACTCGAGCCACAGCGCATCGGCGAAGGCGTCAATGGCTGCTTCGCTGACTCGAGGCATGGGCGCTGCCGACGCGATCAATCGAGCTTGAGCTTGGCCGATTCGACCACCTTGCGGTAGACGGCCAGTTCGTCCTTCATTTGCAGCGCAAATTGTTCGGGCGTGTTGCCCAGAACCACCGAGCCGGTGTCCTCGATGCGTTTGCGGACCGCAGGGTCCTCGAGCGCCTTGCGGGTCGCGGCGTTGATCTTGTCGACCACGTCCCTGGGCATCCCACGGGGCCCGACTATGCCGTAGTACGCCATCCGGTTCACCGGCTCGAGCCCGAGTTCCTTGAAGGTCGGCACCTCGGGCAGCGCAGCCAGCCGCTGCGGGGCGGCCACCGCCAACGCCACCAGCCGCCCGGCCTTGATATGCGGCAGCGCTGACGGCACATTGTCAAAAATAATCTCGACCTGGCCCCCGACCGTGTCGCGCAGCGCCGGACCCGCGCCGCTGTACGGTATGTGCGTCACATAGACCCCTTCCAAGGTCTTCCACAGTTCAGTCTGCAGATGGCCGATGCCGCCGGTTCCGGACGAGGAATAGGAGTACTTTCCCGGCGACCTCTTGAGCGCGGCGACAAAGTCCTTGTAGTTCTTGGCCGGAAAACTCGGATGCACCGCGATCACGTTGGGGGTTGCGGCGATATTGATCACGGGCGTGAAATCGGTCTCTGCGTTGTACGGCATCTTCGGGTTGATCGCCGGGTTGGCCGCTGTCGTCGAAACAGTCGCCATTCCGAGCGAGTAGCCGTCCGGGGCGGCCTTGGCGGTTTCGTTGGCGCCAACCAGTCCGCCGCCGCCGGCCTTGTTCTCGATGACCACGCTTTGTCCCATCGCGCGGCCCAGCGGCTCGGCGATCACGCGCGCGACGATGTCGGTTGTACCGCCAGGCGCAAACGGAACCTGTAGTTTCACCACCTTGCTGGGATAGCCCTGGGCCATCGCCAGTCCGGCTAGGACACCCAGCCCTACAGCGAGCAATATTTTGCGTTGCATATCAGATCGACTCCCATGGTTGGATGAATACGCGCGCCATAAGACGGGCGGCGCACGTAACCGCCATTGTGGCCTAGCCGGAACGGTGGCAAGCGGCGGCTGCTATTCTCACGCGGGTGAGCTATGCCCAGATCCTGCTGCCCGACTTCTCGCTGATCCTGCTGGGCTATCTGGTGTGTCGCTTCACGGCGCTGGACCGAGGGCTGTGGAGTCAGGTCGACCGGCTGGTCTATTACCTCCTGTTTCCCGTTCTGCTGTTTCATTCGATCGTCAAGAGCCCGCTTGACCTGTACGCGGCATCGGGGCTGATCGTCGCCGGCGTCGGCCTCTGCTGCACCGGCATCGCGATGGCCTACGCCCTTCCCCATCTGCCCTGGCTCGCGCGCCATGTAGACCGCCGCGACCACGCGGCCAGCGCCCAGATCGCATTTCGTGTCAACTCCTTCATCGCACTGGCTATCGCTGAGCGCCTGGCCGGACCCACGGGCCTGGCGCTGATCGCCGTCCTGATCGGCGTCTGCGTTCCGCTGCTCAACGTCGGCGCGGTCTGGCCGATGGCGCGCCACGGGCAGCGCGGTCTGCTGGGCGAACTGCTGCGCAACCCGCTGGTGCTGGCCACCACCGGCGGCCTGGCCGCCAATGCGATGGGCTTCGCAATGCCCTCCTGGCTGGAACCCACTACCGGGCGCATTGGAGCGGCGACGCTGGCACTTGGCCTGATGGCGGCCGGTGCCGGGCTGCAAATGGGCGCCATGTCCCAGGGAAAGGTCCTGGCGGCAGCGCTGCTGATCATCCGCCACCTGTTGCTGCCGTTGACCGCATGGGGCCTGTCAAAGCTGCTCGCGCTGGGATCCGACCAAAGCACCGTGCTACTGGTCTTCTCGGCGATGCCCACCGCCGCCAGTGCCTATGTGCTGGCGGCGCGCATGGGATTCAACGGCGCCTACGTTGCCGGGCTGATCACCCTGTCGACGCTGCTCGGCATGCTCAGCCTGCCATTTGCGCTGGGTGTGCTGCGCACGCTCTGAGCCTATCCGGGCGTCGGTGCCGGACAAGCCCTCGCACTAAAGCCGCGCCGCCTGCGCTGCGCTCATGGTCCGTACGCCGCCAGCGCGCAGTCGCTGCAGGAACTGCTGGGCCTGCGCCTCGAAGCCCGACACCGGGCTCATGCAGTCGACCAGAAAGACCGTATTGCGCAGCCGCGCGTCGTCCATTTGCGCCAGCATGTCCTCGCCCGACGCCGCGACGCAGTGGCTGAGTGCTTCACCGGCTACCACCAGCAGCTCATCGCCGGCGGCCAGGCGCGCCATCAGCGCGTCGTTGTTGCCGGTGCGCGGATCGTCGTCGAGCGGAACCTCGGCGCGAAAAGCGCTGTACTGCTCGGTCATCGGGTTTAGGCCCTTGAGCAGCTTCTCACAGCGACCGAAGGTCTGCCGCTCCCACTGCGCGATGCGCGCTGCCAGCGGTTGTGCGATGTTGTGGCCCCAGGTGCCGAGAACGCAATGCACCGGCCAGGCGATCAATGTGCGCGCGGCAATCGCCTCGAGACGCTCCAGGTAGCCGATGGCCTGGGCACGCAGCGCCGGATTGCGTGCCGCATAAACACCCCGCTGCGCCTGAGCCGCCGTGATCGCGGTGAAGGGCTCAACTTCGACGCCTTCGCGCGTGACCCAAAAACTGGTGCGCTCGATACCCACACTCGCGTGCGTGTCGAGCGTCACCACCAATTCGCTGATGCGCTGCGACATCGCGTCCATAAAGCCGACCAGACGCTGCATATCAGCCTGCGCTCCGCCAACCGGAAGCGCCGCGCCATCCAGGTCCATGAAGTCGTTCTGGGGGTCGATCACAAGCATTCGAATGCGGTTCATGTTGCCTCTCCGGTGGTGCACAGGCTTCGGTTGTCGAAAGGGGGCGTGGCCTGCTGGAGCGCCCATGCCACATGCTCTCGCACCAGCGCGCTGGCGTGCTGTGCATGGCGGTGCAGCGCCTGTTCCAGCGCAGCATCGGGCTGCAGGCGCAGCGCGTTGCCAATCGCCACCGCGATATTGCGCAGCCAGCGCTCGTGGCCAATACGTCGTATCGCGCTGCCCTGGGTGCGCTGCAGAAATTCGGCCTCAGTCCAGCAAAAGAGTGCCGCCAATTGCGCGCCGGCCAGTCCCTCGCGGGCGTCAAAATCGGGTAAGGCGCTGACACGGGCAAACTTGTTCCACGGACACACCAACTGGCAATCGTCGCAGCCATAGATGCGGTTGCCGATCAGCGGCCGCAGTTCGGTGGGAATCGGCCCGGCGTGCTCTATCGTGAGGTAGGAGATACAACGCCGCGCGTCGAGTCGGTAGGGGCCGACGATGGCCTGCGTCGGACACACGTCGAGGCAGGCGCTGCAGTTTCCGCAATGTGCGTCCACCGGTGCGCTCGCCGGCAGCGCCAGATCGAGGTAGATCTCGCCAAGGAAGAAGGTCGACCCGGACTCGCGGTTGAGCACCAGCGTGTGCTTGCCGCGCCAACCCAGTCCGCTGCGCGCCGCCAGTTCGGACTCCAGCACCGGCGCGGAATCCGTGAATACCCGGTAGCCCAAAGGACCCACCGCCGCCGCAATGCGGGTGCCGAGTTGCTGCAGCCGCTGGCGCAGCACTTTGTGGTAGTCGCGCCCCCTCGCGTACAGCGACACCACCGCTTCGTGCGGACGGCCCAGGCGCCCGAGCTCTGCGGCCTGCCACCCCCCGGGTGTGGCGCGCGGCAGGTAGTCCATCCGTGCAGACAGCACCGAGACCGTGCCTGGCACCAGTTCGGCTGGCCTGGCGCGCTTGAGGCCATGCGCCGCCATATAGCCCATGCCGCCATGGAAACCGTGCGCCAGCCAGGCGCTCAAACCCGGTTCGGCCGCTTCAAGATCCACACCAGCGACGCCAATTTGGGAGAATCCGAGTTCCTGGCCCCAAGCCTGAATCTGGGAAACCATTTGACTGCCATCGAAACGCGCGCGGGTGTTGTTCACCCGCCGATTGTAAAAACCCTGGTCTGGATCGACGAGGAGGCCACGCGCGCCTTCGCCGGCAGGCTGGCAGCGCAGCCCGCGCTGCGCGATTGCTACATCGAACTGCACGGCGAACTCGGCGCCGGCAAGACCAGTCTGGTACGCCACCTGCTGCATGCGCTGGGCGTGCAAGGTCGGGTCAAGAGCCCGACCTACGCGGTAGTCGAGTCCTACACGCTTGGCAGCACGCCAACCGGCGCGCCAGCGCTGCAGATCTGGCATTGCGACTTCTACCGTTTCGACGACCCCGCCGAATGGGAAGACGCCGGATTTCGCGAGATATTTTCCGGCCCTGGACTCAAGATCGCCGAATGGCCCGACAAGGCGGCCGGCTTCGCGCCGCGTGCCGACCTGGTGCTGCGCATCACGGTGCATGCCGACGGCGTCCGCCAGCTCACGCTGGCTGGGCAAACTGCGCGCGGCGACCAATTGCTGGAGGCGGTGGCGCCATGAAGCGGCGCGCCGCGCTGCGCTGCGGCGCCGTGGTGCTGATGCTCGGGGCCGCCCAGGTGGTGCGCGGCGCACGCATCATCGCGGTCCGGCTGTGGCCTGCGCCCGAATACACACGCGTCACCATCGAGTCCGACACCGCGCTCAGGGCCAGCCAGGTCTTCATCGACACCCCGCCCCGGCTGGCGGTCGACATTGAGGGAATCGAGCTCAACCCGGCACTGCGGGAACTGGTCGCCAAGGTGCGCCCGGACGATCCGACCATCGCCGGCATACGGGTGGGCCAGCTTTCGGCAAACACCGTGCGCCTGGTGGTCGACCTGAAACAGACGGTACAGCCGCAGGTGTTCAGCCTGCCCCCGGTGGCCGCCTACATGCACCGGCTGGTGCTGGATCTTCACCCCACCGCCATCGCCGACCCGCTGGAGGCGCTGATCGCCGAGCGGCTGCGCGACACCACAACACCGAGAACGCCGCGACCCGCTTCGGCGGCGCAGGCCCCTGCGGCGCCGGGCAGGACCCCCATCGAGGGCGACCCGCTGGGCGAATGGATTGCACAGCGTGAACGCAAGGCAGCAGCGCAGCCGCCGGCCCCTGCATCCGTCCCAAGCTCCAGATCACCGGCGGGCGACGCCGCCGTGGCTGCGGGAATCCCCTTTATGGCAAGCGCCAGCCGCACGGACCGGCTGATCATCGTCGCGCTCGACCCTGGCCACGGGGGCGAAGACCCCGGCGCCATCGGTCCTGGCGGAACACGCGAAAAGGATGTGGTGCTGCGCATCGTCCACCTGCTGCGCGACCGGATCAACGCAGCCAGCGTCAACGGCAACGCCATGCGCGCCTACCTGACGCGCGATGCCGACTTCTTTGTGCCACTGCATGTGCGGGTACAAAAAGCGCAGCGCGTGCAGGCCGATCTCTTCGTGAGCATTCACGCCGACGCGTTCTTCACGCCCCACCCGCAAGGCGCCAGTGTCTTCGCGCTCAGCCAGGGCGGTGCCAGCAGCAGCGCGGCGCGCTGGATGGCCGCGCAGGAAAACAAGGCCGACCGCATCGGCGGGCTCAATATCGCAGGCAAGGACATCGAGGTGCAGCGCGCGCTATTCGACATGAGCACGAGCGCGCAGATCAAAGACAGCCTCAAGCTCGGCAGCGACATGCTCGGGGAAATCAGTCGGATTGGCAAGCTGCACAAGCCACGCGTCGAGCAGGCGGGGTTTGCCGTTCTCAAGGCGCCCGACATTCCCAGCGTCCTGGTCGAGGCAGCCTTCATCAGCAACCCGCAGGAGGAAGACAAGCTCAACAGCGAGCCTTACCAGCAGCAACTCGCCGACGCGCTGATGCGGGGCATCGAGCGCTATTTCGCCAAGAATCCGCCGCTGGCACGCAGCCGTTCGGTCTAGGCGCGTCGACCGGCGCTACGCCACCCGGGTGAGGACCGAGCGCCGCCGCGCGCGCATAGCGCCCACGAAAACCAGCATCCCGGGAATCAGGATCATCGCCCAGATCACTTTTTCGAAATGGGCTTTGACCAGCGGCAAGTTGCCGAAAAAATAACCAATCGTGATCAGGCCTGCGACCCACAGCACGCCGCCGCCCACGTCATAAAGCACAAAGCGGGAGCGCCGCATCTGCGCCACGCCGGCGACAAAAGGCGCGAAAGTTCGCAGGAAGGGCATGAAGCGCGCCGCGACGATGGTCCAACCGCCGTAGCGTTCGTAGAAATCGTGCGCCTGGTTGAATGCGTTGCGGTTGAAAATGCGCGAGTTTTCCCACCGAAAAACCCGGCTGCCAAAGTGGCTCCCGATGCTGTAATTACACTGGTTTCCCGCTACTGCGGCGGTCAACAATAGCGCTACCGACCAGGGGTAGCTCATCAGGCCCGCACCACACATGGCACCGACCACGAACAGCAGCGAATCGCCCGGCAAGAAAGGCATGATGACCAGGCCGGTTTCCACAAAAATCACCAGGAAGAGAAGCGCGTAAATCCAGGCGCCGTGGCGCTGGACGAAAAGCTCCAGGTAGCGATCGACATGCAATACAAAGTCCAGAATTAGCGCGACAGTTTCCATGCGGACCGATTATCCCTGCCTTGGCCTTCGCCCGGATACGGGCAGCCTAAAATGCCCTGGTGAATGCCGTTCTTTCAACACCCCCGTCTGCACCAGCGATCCGCGAACTACCCGATGAACTGATCAGCCAGATCGCTGCAGGAGAAGTCGTCGAGCGACCGGCCTCGGTGGTGCGCGAACTGATCGACAACGCCCTCGATGCCGGGGCGACCCTGATCACGGTGCGGCTGCTGTCGGGCGGCGTTCGGCTGATCGCGGTCGAGGACGACGGCGCCGGCATCGTGCGCGAGCAGCTTCCGATGGCTTTCAAGCGCCACGCAACCAGCAAAATCAGCAGCCTGAGCGAACTCGAAGCGGTCGCCACCTTCGGCTTTCGCGGAGAAGCGCTGGCGGCCATCAATGCGATATCGGACTGTGCGATCGCTTCGCGCGCAGCGCACGCGCCAGCCGCCTATGCCCTCGACGGCCGCAGTGGCGAGTTGCGGCCAGTAGCGCGCGCAATCGGGACCACTGTGGAAGTCAAGGAGCTGTTTTTCAGCACGCCGGCACGGCGCAAGTTTCTCAAGACCGATGCCACCGAACTGGCGCACTGTCTGGAAGCCGTACGCCGACCCGCGCTGTCGCGTCCGGATGTATGCTTCGCCGTCTGGCACGAAGGGCGCCTGGTCGCGCAATGGCGCCAGCGCACCGTGGCTACGCTGGCGACCGCGCAGCGCCTGGGCGACGTGCTCGGCGCCGAATTCGTTGAACGCTCGATCGCGCTGGACTACCGCGGCGGCCAGGCCCGCGAAGCGGCCGGTCGCAGCGATGGCCAGCACCCGGTCCGGGTCTGGGGACGCATCGGGATTCCCGACGCCGCGCGCGCGCGCGCCGACCAGCAGTTTTTTTATGTCAACGGGCGCTTTGTGCGCGACAAGGTGCTTTCGCATGCAGTACGCAGCGCATTCGAAGACGTGCTGCACGGCCAGCGCCAGCCCGTCTATGTGCTGTACCTGGAAATCGACCCTACACGGGTCGACGTCAATGTCCACCCCACCAAGATAGAGGTCCGATTTCGCGACAGCCGAGAAATTCACCAGGCGGTCCGCCACGCGGTGCAAGACAGCCTGGCGGCGCCGCGCGCGCATGCTGCAGTCGCGGGCCTTGCCGGAACTGAGGCGGGTGACGCGAGGCCTTTGGAGCCCCGGGACGGCGATGCCCCCGGTGCCGCTTGGCCACGGTGGGTTCAGCCGGCGATGCCGTTGGGCCCCAGCG
>CAISIP010000136.1 GCA_903885415.1 uncultured beta proteobacterium | reverse complement strand
TGGCGCATCAGTGCGGCATCGGGGTCGCCGTCGGTATTGTTGAAGCGGTCCATGCGACCGGCAATGGTAACCGGCTACCGTTCGACCGCCCGTTCCTGCCGCTGGTCCGGTTTGACCTTGTAATCGAGGACGCTCGCGGTAGTCTGGCAGTGATGCAATCCAGTGACATCGTTCCAAGAAACGCCGCGCCGGTGTTGCTGCGCGCTAGCGCCCTGTCGCCGACGGCTGGCCTGGGCCGTTGCCGAGGGAGCGGGCGCAGCCAGCGCGGCTTCTCGATGGTCGAGGTGCTGGTCACGCTGCTGATCGTCGCGCTGGCGTTGCTCGGAACTGCGGGACTGCAGTCCTATGCGATGCGACTGAATCAGGGCGCACAGTTTCGCAGCCAGGCGGTATTTCTGGCCGCCGACCTGGCCGAGCGCATGGAAGCGAACCGGCCGGGCGCGGTCGATGGCGCCTATGTGCTTGCGCCCGTCAGCGCGGCCACCTTCCTGGGCGGTGGTGGCGCGGCCAGCACGGACTGCGTGGCGGCGGGATGCACGGCGGCGGCGCTGGCCGCCTTCGACCTGTCGCAATGGCAAAGCATGGTCGCCACGACGCTTCCCCAAAGTGCATGGGAGGTGGTGCAGACGGTGAGCGCAAACCCCAGCAGCTATACGCTGACCATTAGTTGGGTCGACAGGCTCAGCGACACGACCCAGGCGAGTTACCAAGCCGGCGCATCGCTCGGTGCCAACGCCGGTGGCACCGGCGAGCGCTTTTTTTACACCGCGACGCGCAGCGTCGGCCGGCGCTGACGCCATGGCCTGCAGACCGACTCCACCAGGCCACACCGATGGCTTCACGCTGATCGAGATGATGATCGCCATCACGATCGGCTTAGGTGTCATCGCCGGCCTCATCGGCGTGCTGGCTGCCACCGCAGCCCATTCGCGCAGCAACGGCCGCAGCAGCGAGTTGATGGGGGCCGGACGCTACGCGCTCAACGTGATGAAGCAGGACCTGCGCCAGGCGGGCTTTCGCGGCTACACCCGTGCCGAGCCTGCTGCGCCGGCTCCGATGGCCATTGGTGATGAATGCCTGGAGCCGGGTGCAGCTGCCGGCAGCTTTGTCGCCAACCTGCGCCAGGCCATCTGGGGCGCGAACGACGCCAACCCCTTCTCATCGAACTGCATACCGGCGACGAGCTATGCGACGCTCAACGACATCGTGGTGCTACGCAGCCTGGCAGGCAACGCGCTGGCGGCCGGGGTGGCGCTGGATGCCGACACGGTTTATTTCCGATCCTCCTACGCCGGTGGCCAACTCTTCAGGGGCACCCAGGCGGCTTGTACCGAAGCACCGGCGGCCAGCGCTGCGCCGCCCTTTAACCTGGCGCCGTGCATGGCGGCAACGCCCTTCACCGATCTGAACGACTTCGCGCTGCAGATCCATGTCTACTACGTCAGTCCTTTCACCGTCTCGGCCAGCGAAGTCCCGCGGGTGCCGGCGCTGTTTCGGGTTAGCCTGCGCAGCGATGGAACCATGGCGCGTGAACTCGTCGCCAGCGGTATCGAGCATATGCAGTTGCAGTATGGCCGGCTGTCGAGCGCAGGCGACACCCAGTATCTGGACGCCGGCGCGCTGTCGGGATCGTCTTTTGAACCCGCGAGCACCGCCTGGGACGATGTGCACTCGGTTCGGCTCTGGCTGCTGGCGCGCAGCGAGAGCCCTGAGCCGGGCTACAGCAACACGAGCAGTTATGCGATGGGCGACAGGGTCTATGCGGTTGCCGACGGCTACAGGCGCCGATTGTTCAGCACCGTGGTGCAGCTGCGTAACTGACACACAGGGTCACCAGCATGCCCGCCGCGACTACGCCACATCTGCGCGATCACCAACGCGGTGCAACGCTGGTGGTCGCGTTGGTGATCCTGGTGCTGATCATGATGCTGGGGATCACGGCCGTCAGCACATCGACGACCCAGCTGCGTCTGGCCGCCAACCTGCAGTTTGAAGACGGCGCGATGAACAATGCCGAAGCGGCTGTGACCGCGGCTGAGTCGTGGCTTTCTGCTGCAGGCAATTACCGCCATCCGAGCTTCAGCGATGCCGGCTACGCGGACACGACGACCCGACAGGCGCACCTGTTGCCGGCCAGTCTGAGTCTGGATCCGCTGGCGATGGCCTGGAGCGACGCCAACTCGCTGCAGGTGGCCGGCGACACCCAGCGCTACCTGATTCAGCAGCGATCGGCGAACAGGCGGCTTGACGGATCCAGCCAGGTCGTCGGCAGTCGATCGAGTTCGGGCTGCAACCAGGTCAATACCTACCAGATCACCGCCCGCGGCCAGAGCGCACGCGGAGCGACCCGCTATGTGCAGTCGTATTACAGCGTCCTGAGTTGTCCCTGAAGGAGCTATCCCATGTCGGCTTGGAAACATGCGAGCGCTTGGCGCTGCGCCGGCGCAGCGGGCATGCTGCTGCTCGCCATTGGCGCCGTGATCCAACTCGCGCACGCGCTGGCGCCCTTCACGCCGGCACAGGCGCCGGTCGGCTATGTGGCGCAAGACGAAATGAGCAACCACGACCTGCGCAGCGGCAGCGAGATCGTCTACCGGACCGAGTACGAGAAAGAGTTTTTCAGCGGCAATTTGTACGCTTACCCGGTCGACGCGCTGGGCAGGATTGCCGGCGCTCCTGAATGGTGGGGTGGCGGCGCGCAGGTGCATGTCGACGCGCAGGACTTTGACACCGGGCGTCTGATTGCGACGATGAAAGACAGCGGCGCAGGCGCCGGAGCGGGGGTCGCGTTTCGTTTTGCCAGCCTGTCGGCGACGCAGCAGGGCTACCTGGGAAGCGCCAGCGTTCTCAACTTCCTGCGCGGCGAGCGCAGCCAGGAAATCCCAAACGCCGGAAAGACCCTGCGCCAGCGCAAGTCCGCCCTTGGCGACATCGTCCACTCACGCCCCTTTTATTTGCAGGACGCGAGCCATCCCACCGTCTTCGTGGGCGCCAATGACGGCATGCTGCACGCCATCGATGCCGCCACTTCGGGTGGACGCGAGCGTTGGGCCTACGTGCCTTCCATGCTGATCAACAAAATGAAGAGTCTTTCGGTGAGTCCCTATGTGCACGACTATTTCGTCGACGGCCAGATCAACATCGCGAGCATCAGCAGTTCGGGCAGCAAGCGGGTTCTGGTGGGCGGTCTGGGGGGTGGCGGCAAGGGCCTCTACGCGCTCGATATCACCGGCAGCGCGGGGCTCACGGCCGGCACCGAGGCCGACGTGGTGGCCAAGGTTCTGTGGGAGATAACGCCCGCCACGGTCAACTACACCGCGCCAACCAGTGCCAACGCTTACGCCAACCTGGGCTATACCTACGGCACGCCGACCATCGCCCGCATCGGCAGCGCAGACCGGGTCATCGTCGGCAATGGCTACAACAATGGGGGAGACTACCAGGCCTATTTGTTCGTCATTGATGCCTATACCGGTCAGCGCATCGCCGCCATTCAGGCGGGAAACAGCGGCAGCGCAGCCAGCCCCAACGGGCTGTCGACACCCGTGGCAGTCGACACCGACGGCGACGGCTCGGTCGACCGGGTCTACGCTGGCGATCTCAACGGCAGCATGTGGAAGTTCGACCTTGGGGCGGGAACGGCCAGCGCGCTGCTGGTGACCAGTCCACCCGAGCCGATCACCACCACGCCCGGAATTTCGATGCATCCGAGCGGCGGCTACATGGTCAACTTCGGCACCGGGCGGATGTTCGGCGCTGCGGATAGCAGCGACGCCTCGACGGTTTATCACGCCTATGGGGTATGGGACGGTGCGTCGGCGTCAGCCATGGTCACGCAGACGCTGACCGAGCGCGCCTACACGATGGGAAGTACCACGACGAGGGTCCGCACCGTCACTGCGAATCCGATGGACTGGACCCGCGACAAAGGCTGGCAGGTCACCCTTGCGCCGGGCGAGCGGGTGGTGGGCGAGGGCAGCTTTGTGGAAAACGGGCGCTTTTACTTCAACGCTTACAACCCGACGGTGACGACCGCAATTCCCGCAAGCAGCACGGTGGTCAGCGGCAGCAACTGGCTGATCGAACTCGACGCGCTCAGCGGCGGCAGCAAGAACAGCCCGTTTCTCGACATGAACGGCGACGTCAAACTCGACGCCACCGACCGTGTCCTGTACGCAGCCGGGGACACCATTCCCGCCGGCGCGGCGGTCGGCTCGCCGATCATGAGCACCGACGGCATACCGGTCGCGCGCTTCCTGGCCATCGGCGTGATGTCGCAGCCCATCCTAGTGCAACTGGAGAGTCTGAACGACACGCTGTTTAACCAAAATCCGGACGTCACCATCGCCGCCACCGCATTGCCCGAGACCGGTGTCGTGGGCGGGCATTTTGACGTCGATGTTTTTTACGGTAGCACCTGCACCGATTGCAACACCAAGTCGCATACCCACCAGTACGACGACAAGTTCGATGTGACCGGGGTCGACATGCTCAACCCCAGCGAGGCGAACCTGCGGCTGTCCAAGGCCATACCGAGCACCCACACCGCGTTCAAGGTGCTGGCGATGAACCAGTACCTGAGTCCGGCGGTGAAGCTGCACATCGGCAACCCGGCCTACCTGTTCAACGTCGACGTCGGCTACCTGGCAATCAAGGACTACCTGACTTCGGCCCCATTGGATCTGACGGCGATCCCGAGCTACACCCGCTTGACGATCGGCAGCCTGGTGGTCAACATGCCGCTGGACGCTTTGACGTCCAGGGACTGGTGGGGTAATGGCGACGTGCGGTCGGGCCTGCACCCGGTTGGCCACTATCTCTGTCCGATCAAGAGCGCGACATCGGCCAATGACGGCAATATGTTCAGGCCGGTGCTGCCGCCGGCCAATGGCGTCGCCGGCCCCGGCGCTGCGGGCTGGTCCTCGGCTACCAGCCCTGCCAGCGCATCGGGCGCGCGCCACAACGGCGCGCTGACGATCCAGATCATTAGCGCGGGAACGCCTAACAGCGCGATTGAAGCCAATGTGGCGGGCCGGCCGGAATATGGCTGGCGCGTCCAGTCCGCCTCCTATGCCGCCTATGTACTGGCCGAGTATGTTTTCTTCTGGCATACGCCGCACCCGGTCACGCACGCGCAGAACACCGGCCCGTGCTACCACGATGCGAGCTGGAGCAAGACGCCTGCGGCCGACCCGACCTACTCGGCGCTGGCGACCAAGGCAGGGGGCTCGACCGACCCGAAGATCGGCGACCTGAGCGCGGGCGGCAGTGGCGCGACCGTGACGGGCACAGCGACCGTGGTGTCGGGCAACGTGACGACGACCGTCATCAGCTTCAGCGCAAGCTCCAAGACGGCGACGATCGTGAGAACCGCGAACGCCGACGGAAGCGTCACCATCGTGACGACCGACCTGGCCGGCGCAGTGACGACGCAGACCATCGCCAACACCGCTGGCTCGCAGCGGTCCGGCGGCGACGAACGCGGGCTGCAGGCGCGCACCGGCCGGATTGGATGGCGCGAGTTGTTGGCGCCATGAGCAGACCCGACCGCGCCACAGGCGCCCAAGCCGGCGGTTTCACGCTCATCGAGCTGATGATGGTGCTGGCCATCGTCGGACTGCTCGCGGCGGTGGCGCTGCCGAGCTACCGCAACCATATCGTTCGCGCAGCCCGGGTGCAGGCGCAGGCCGAATTGCTCGAATTCGCAGCCCTGCAGGAGAAGATATTTCTCAACGCCAACAACTACACGTTTTGCGTTGCCAACCCCTACAGCGCAACGGCCAGCGTGACGCCGGCTTGCGACGGCGCTGCGACCTCCTCGGGTGGCCTGGGCCGCAGCAGCGCCAGGACCCGCGACGGTCGCTACCAGCTGGCGCTCGACATCACCGCGCCCTCGCAGACCTTTGTGCTCACGGCCACGCCAGGGGCCGGCGGATCCCAGGCGGGCGACGGGTCGGTGTCGATCAGCGAAAGTGGCCGCCGGCTGTGGATCAAGTCAGCCACGCTCACCGTCCCCTGGTAGGCCAGGCGACGCGGCGGCCTGCGGTTTTGAGACGGTGACGGCCAATGCCAGGGAAACGCTATCAACGGGAGCACCAATATGTACCAGCCGGCGTTGCACTCTGTGGACCGCCAACGCGGCGCCCCTGTGCCGGGGCTTGAGCGGACCGGGTGGTGCAGGCAGCGCTTTGCAGGGGGGCTGGCCGGGTTCACGCTGGTCGAGTTGTTGGTGGTCGTCGCCATTTCGGCGCTGCTGCTGGCGCTCGCGGCACCAGCATTCAACGGCCTGATCAGCGCGCAGAAATCGACGGCGCTGGTCGGCGCCTTCATGGATAGCCTGAACTTCGCCCGCAGCGAGGCGATCAAGCGCGGTGGCCGCGCCGTCCTGTGCAAGTCGGCCAATGGAACCGGCTGCAGCAGCAGCGGCAGTTGGGATCAGGGTTGGATCGTCTTTTACGACGCCAACAACAATGCAGCGTTCGACCCGGGTGAGGACTTGCTGCAGCAGCGCGGCGCCACGCCCGGTCTGCGGCTCAACGGCAACGCGCAGGTTGCCAGCTACGTGTCGTACAGCACGTCGGGAACGGCCAAATTGGTGTCGGGTGCCTTCCAGTCCGGCACTTTTTCGCTGTGCCCGGACCCCGCAAATGCCGCTGCCGTGCGGCTCATCGTTTTGAGCAGCACCGGCCGGGCGCGCAGCAAGAACGGCAGCGCGAGCGATTGTCCATAGCCAGGTCGCCAGCCCCCTCAGGCCCGGGTGTGCTGCGGCCACCGGCTTGCTGCTCGACGCCGCTGCCACCCGGTTCAGAGAGGGGCTGGCACAAAGAATAGACGCGGAGTCCGGGGCCAACGAAGCTCGGACGTCCGGCTAGGGCCGACGGACTCGCGCCTGAGCCGCCTGGGAAGGATTCGGGTTCGCAACGCCGACTGCGGTGCCGTTGGCTGTCCTGCTAAGGCTCACCCGCCCCAATCGCCTCTCGCCGCTTGGCTACATAGGCGTCGAGTTCTTCGCGTATCGCAGGGTCCATGGCGGGCTCTTCATATTCACGAAGCGCGCGTTTCCAAATGCCGGTAGCGCGCTGGGTCGCATCCTTCGCGCCGTCTATTTTCCAGCTTTCATGGTTTTGCCAGTTCGAGACCATCGGTTGGTAAAACGCGTTCTCATAACGGGACATGGTGTGCGGCGAGCCAAAGAAGTGCCCGCCGGTTGCCACCCCCTGGATGGCGTCGAATCCGAGTTCGTCGTGATTCACAGCGATGGGCTTCAAGAACTCAATCATGTGTTGCAACATTTCAACGTCAAGTACCAATTTTTCGTAAGAGGCGGTCAGTCCACCTTCAAGCCAACCGGCGGCGTGGTAGACGAGGTTGCTGTGGCCTAATACGGACCCCCATAGTGACATTTGGGTTTCGTAGATGGCTTGGGCATCCGCCGCATTGGAAGCGTTGGGGTTCGATGTTCGATACGGCAGCTTGTAGCGGCGTGCAAGTTGGCCGCTGGCTACGTTGGCTTTTGTGTTCTCGGGCGTTCCAAATGCAGGGGCTCCAGAACGCATGTCGACATTGGATGTGAACGACCCGTAGACCACAGGAGAACCGGGCCGGATCAACTGGGTGAGTACCACTCCCATCAAAGCTTCGGCATTTTGCTGTGACAAAGCGCCCGCCATCGTGACTGGGGCCATTGCGCCCATTAGGGTGAATGGCGTGACTACAACCGGTTGCCCATGCTCGGCCATGGCAATCAGGCCGTCGGACATCGCATCGTCGAACCGTCGCGGACTGTTGACCGAGATAACGGTGATGACTCCCGGGTCGGTTGCCATCTCTTCCAGCGAAATGCCGCGAGAAATAGCCATCATCCGGATGCCATCCATGGTGCGACCGGTGCCGATAGCTGTGCAGTGGTAGGAAAGGTCGGAATAGGTGAGGTTGGCCCGGTACGTGTCCAAGTGTCGCGAGTTAGCCGGCATTTCTACCGGAGCGCAGACTTGGTTTCCAATCAGGTGGATGGCGTTGAAATAGTGCGCCAACCGTATGAAGTTACAGTAGTCATCGTAACTTCCAGGCCGTCGACCGCGTTCGCAATCATGAACATTGGGCGGCCCTGCGACGAGACTGAAATTTATGTTATTTCCGCCCACGATGATTTGCTTATCGCGGTTGCGAGATGTGAGGGTAAAGGCCGCAGGCGCTGTTGCAAGAGCTTGGGCTACTAGGCCCCGGTCGATGCGAACCGTCATGGTTGCATCATCAATTTTCGCTCCTGCAGCCCTAAACACCTCCAGGGCACGATTCGACATTACTTCTATGCCGAGCTCTTCGAGGATGCGCATCGAGTTGAGGTGAATCGCTTCAACTTGTTCTGCCGACAAGAGTTCCATGGGTGGATAGGGATTGCGCACCGATTTCGCCGCCAACTGCGGGAGCGGTGCTGCACCTATGCGCCGGCTTCGGCCACCTTCGCGTCGTCGTTTGCCGTCGGTCATGGGGCGACTGCACATTCAGGCATGGATAGCCCTGTGGGTCGAGCCAATAATTCGACGCAGATGCAGGCCGCTCGAGAAAAAATGGGAAGGGGTAAATGGGTTCGAATCATTGGCGAATGGTAGAGCTACCGCGGCGGTCGCGCCGCCAGCAATCGGACGAAAATTGTGCGTTGTGCGCCATGCCCGATTAAGATGGCGATCTTCGATCAGCATACAGACTTCCAGCATGGACATTTCTCAGCCCGCACTGCAGTTGCCAGTCGTCGAGCGTTTTGCGCGACCGACGACGGTCAGCATCGTGCTGTTTCCCGGATTTTCCATGATGTCACTGGCCTCGACCACCGAACCGCTACGCGCCGCGAACTTGCTGTCTGGCTGTGATTTCTACCGCTGGCGAATCGTTTCGACCGACGGTGCCGACCCAGTCTCAAGCAGCGGCTTCCAGATCAAAGCCGGACACAACGACTTGGCTCCACCAGAGTCCGACCTATTGTTGGTGATCGCCAGTCTGGACTTTGACCGCTTGATGCAACCCCGACTGCTTGACCGCCTAAGTGCCGCTGCGGCTTGTGCCAAAGCCATTGGCGCGGTGAGTCATGGAAGCCTTGTGCTTGCCGGCGCTGGGCTTCTTGACGGTTATCGTTGTACCGGCCACTGGGATCGCTTACGGGAATTGCAGGAGCGACACCCATTATTGGCGGTGACAAGAGAGGTTTACTGCCTCGATCGCGACCGGTGGACCTGTGGCGGGGGTGCCGCTGCGATGGACATGATGCTTGCGCTGATTCGGGCGCAGCACGGCCAGGCGCTGGCGATGAAGGTGGCTAACAACTTTATCCATGGACGCGTGAGACTGCCTGGCGAGATGCAGCCCATGGAAATTCGCTGGCGCTATGGCGTCAAAGACCGACGCCTAGTCACCGCAATCGGATGCATGGAGCAGTCGATTAAGTCTCCTTTGCGGGTCAGTCAAATTGCAACGGTGGCTGGGTTGTCGGTGCGTCAGTTGCAGCGCCTTTTTCTCACCGAACTCACACAGTCCCCGGACCATTTTTATATTGAAATGCGCATGCGGGCTGCCAATGACATGTTGGAGCAAACAGACGATCCGGTTGGATTGGTCGCCGCTCAATGTGGGTTCTCAAGCCCATCTCATTTTGCCCGCGCCTTTCACGCTACGTTCGGCCACCGACCGAGCGATGTTCGTCGCGCGAAGGCGCGTTGAGCCCTGGAAACTGTAAACGCGTCACCCGGGTGAACATTGTGTCCCCTGTCCATGACAATCGACCTGCAAGGCCGTTAAAGTGTGCGTCGCATTGCGCATATTTGTTGTCGGATTGCGAAGGTCGTGCTGCCATGCATCCCATACGATCCGCAGTGCATGGTGGCTTAGTGTGGCGTCTATCGACAGGTATTGGCAGAGGACACTGAATGGAGACACTGGCTTATATGGCCAACAATCTAGGGACGATCGCGGCACGCACGGCGGAGCATTTGTCGATAGTAGGCGTTGCCGTGACCCTGGCCATCGTGTGCGGGGTCGCATTGGGGGTGTTCATCGCCAGGCGCCCACGACTCGCCCCTGTCGTGCTGTACGCTGGCGCCTTGGTGATCACGGTGCCCTCGATCGCCCTGTTTGGAATTCTGATCCCACTGCTTTCCGTCATTGGGCAGGGAATAGGCTGGCTACCCGCTGTCATTGCGGTCTATCTCTACTCCATGGCCCCAATTGTGCGCAACACTTATACCGGTTTGGTAGGGCTTGACCCGGCTTTGCGGGATGCTGCAATTGGAATGGGGATGAACGCGTCCCAAAGGCTTTGGCGGGTTGAACTCCCAAATGCTTTTCC
>CAISIP010000135.1 GCA_903885415.1 uncultured beta proteobacterium | reverse complement strand
GGTGCGGTGATTCTGCAAAAAACCTGCGTCATCGGTCCTGACGAAACCCTCGGCGAGGTCTACTTCAACAAACTGTTCCCGCTGGGCGTGGCGGCGCTGCTCGAGGCCGCAGACGCGGTGGTGGCCGGACAGTACCAGACCTCCACACAAGACGAAGCTCAGGCCGGCTACGAAGGCTGGTTCCTGGCGGCTGAATCCAGGCTCAACTGGGCCAACCATGTCAACCAGGTCTACGATGTGATCCGGGCCTGCAACCCGGCCCCTGGCGCCTGGACGACGTTTGGAGAAAAGAAAATATTTCTGTTTGACAGCCGCAAGCGCATCGTCGGCCGCTACGCAGACAGCAAAGGAAAACCCGGCGAAATCACGCAGATCGGCGACACCTCGATCATCATCAATGCCCAAGGAGGGCATATCGAGGTACTGAAGCTAAGGGCCGAGGACGGCAAGAAGATGGGCGCGGCCGACTGGGCGAGGGCCCAGGGACTGTCCAGCGGAAGCCGCTTCGGCTGAGCGCAAGCCCTTTCGAGCGTCTCAACCCATGTGCAGGCCGCCGTTGACCGAGAAGTCGGCACCGGTGGAGTAGCCTCCCTCGTTTGAAGCCAGCCAGGCGATGATCGACGCGATCTCGCTGGGTTCTCCGAGGCGTTTGACCGGAATCGTTGCAACGATCTTGGCCAGCACATCCTCGCGAATTGCCTTGACCATGTCGGTACCGATATAGCCCGGGCTAACGGTGTTGACGGTTACGCCCTTGCTCGCCATTTCCTGCGCCAGCGCCATGGTAAAGCCGTGCATGCCGGCCTTGGCCGCCGAGTAATTGGTCTGGCCCGCCTGCCCTTTCTCGCCATTGACCGACGAGATGTTGATGATGCGGCCCCAACCTTTCTCCACCATATCGGCCACCACCTGCTTGGTGACGTTGAACATCGAGTTAAGGTTGGTTTCGATCACGGCGTCCCAGTCCTCGCGCGTCATCTTCAGGAACATGCGGTCCTTGGTGATTCCCGCGTTGTTGACCAGCACGTCGATGGCGCCGTGTTCGAGTTTTGTCTTGCCAAAAGCGGCCACGGTGGAGTCCCAATTGCCCACATTGCCCACCGACGCGTAGAAGGTGTAGCCCAGCGCCGCCTGCTCGGCGATCCATTTGGAATGGTCCCGCGTTGGGCCGCAACCGGCGATCACCTTGAAGCCCTCCTTGTGCAGGCGCTGGCAAATAGCGGTTCCGATACCGCCCATCCCACCCGTGACATATGCAATCTTTTGAGTCATTCTTTTCCCTTGGTTGTGTGACTGATTGGCTGAGCGATTACCGCTCGATGGTCATGGCGACGCCCATGCCGCCGCCGATGCATAGCGATGCGATGCCCTTCTTGGCGTCGCGCTTTTGCATTTCGTGCAGCAGCGTGACCAGTATCCGGCAGCCAGACGCGCCGATCGGATGGCCGATGGCGATCGCGCCGCCGTTGACGTTGACCTTGGATATGTCCCAGCCCATCTCCTGATTCACGGCGCAAGCCTGCGCGGCGAATGCCTCGTTGATTTCCAGAAGGTCGAGGTCCTGCGCCTTCCAGCCAGCGCGCTGCAAGGCTTTGGTCGACGCCGGAACCGGCCCCATTCCCATGAAGGCCGGATCCAGTCCGCTGGTGGCAAAGCTGGCAATACGTCCCAAAGGCGTCAGTCCCAGCGACGCCGCCTTGCCGACCGTCATCACCATCACCGCAGCGGCGCCGTCGTTGATGCCCGAGGCGTTGCCGGCGGTGACGCTACCGGCCTTGTCAAAAGCCGGGCGCAGGCCCGCGAGCGCTTCTGCGCTGGTCTTCTTGTTGATGTATTCATCGGCGGAAAAAACGATGGGCTCGCCTTTGCGCTGGGCGATTGAAAAGGCCATGATTTCATCCTTGAAGCGGCCGGCGTCCTGGGCAGCGGCGGCCTTCTGCTGGCTCGCCAGCGCCAGCGCGTCCTGCGCTTGCCGGCTGATACCGTACTTCCTGGCCACGTTCTCAGCAGTGATGCCCATGTGGTACTGGTTGTAGACGTCCCACAGGCCGTCGACGATCATGCTGTCGACCATCTTCCAGTCGCCCATGCGCTGTCCATCGCGCGAGCCCAGCAGCACATGCGGCGACGCGCTCATGTTTTCCTGACCACCGGCGATCACGATCTCGCTGTCGCCACAGGCCACGGCTTGCGCAGCGAGCATCACCGCCTTCAGGCCCGACCCGCACACCGCATTGATCGTAAGTCCGGGTGTTCCCTGGTGCAGACCGCTCTTGATGACCGCCTGGCGCGCCGGGTTCTGCCCAGCGCCGGCAGACAGCACCTGGCCCATGATGACCTCGCCCACCTGCTCGGCGCCCAGACCGCTGCGCTTGAGCACCTCGGCGATGATCGCCGCTCCCAACTCGGTGGCCGGCGTCTTGGCCAGCGCCCCACCAAACTTGCCAACCGCAGTGCGTGCGGCCGAAACGATGACGATATCTTCCATGTTGTCTCTCCAGTTGCAGATTGAATGCTTGACTAGGCCTTGGCCTTCACATAGCGGCCCGGGGCTGCCTCTATGGCCTTGTAATTCCCGCTTCCATAGCGCCTTGGCGCCGCCTTCAGCTTGCCGCTGCGGGCGCCAAGCCATGCGCTCCAGTCCGGCCACCAGCTGCCCGGGTGCTCGCAGGCGCTGGCAATCCATTCCTCGGCATGGGGCGGGAAACGGTTGGCCGGCCCGGTCCAGTAGCTGCGCTTCTTCTTGGCCGGCGGGTTGATCACGCCGGCGATATGGCCCGAGGCGCCCATCACGAAGCGCTTCTTGCCGGGCAGATGCTGGGTCGATGCATAAGCGCCTGCCAGGGGCACAATATGGTCCTCCCGCGAGCCGTAGATATAGACCGGCATATCAACCCGACGCAGGTCGATGGCCTGTCCGCAAACGACCGCCGCACCAGGCTGGATCAGCCGATTCTCCAGATAGGTGTTACGCAGATACCAGGTATAAAACGGGCCGGGAAGGTTGGTCGAGTCGCTGTTCCAGTACAACAGGTCAAAGGGCGGGGGCGTATCACCCTTGAGGTAGTTGCCCACCACATAGTTCCACACCAAGTCGTTGGGGCGCAGAAATGAAAAGGTGGACGCAAGGTCGCCGCCCTTCATCAACCCGCCCTGGCCCATTTCCTGCTCGCGGTAGCGCACGAAGGCCTCATCGATGAAGACGTCCAAGATACCGGCGTCGGTGAAATCGAGCAGCGTCGTGAGCAGGGTCGCGCTGGCAACCGGTTTTTCCCCGCGCGCAGCGAGCACGGCAAGCGCAGTGGTCAGGATGGTTCCACCGACGCAAAAGCCCAGCGCGTTGACGGTCTTGGACCCGCTGATCGCTTGGGTCACCGCGATCGCCTTGATCGCCCCGTCCTCGATATAGTCGTCCCAGGACTTGTCGGCCAACGAGGCGTCGGGGTTGCGCCAGCTGACGACAAAGGTGCGCTGGCCCTGATCGACCGCGTATCGGATGAACGAGTTTTCAGCCTGCAAATCCAGGATGTAAAACTTGTTGATGCAAGGC
>CAISIP010000134.1 GCA_903885415.1 uncultured beta proteobacterium | reverse complement strand
GCCTGCCCTGAGAACTCCCGTCGGTGCAAGCTCGTGGATGATCTGCTGGTTGGCTCGCAAAATGGGATTAGCCCTATCGGTGGCGCGCATCGTCGGAAGTTTCCTTGGCCTTGCGGCGCGAGCCTTGGTCCATTCGGCCGCGCCTGCCGCATTCTAGGCAGTCGGCTTGAGCTGGGACCACATCGTCGGCGCCACCGAAACCGCGACCACTCTCAGGCGCAACCGACTGGCTTTGCATTCACTTGCCGGTCGCCCGCAGGTCTTGCGTGATGTCAGCCAGTTTGATGCCTCGCTCGGCTTTCTAGGCCGCCAACTGCGATTCCCGGTTCTGGCTCTGGTTCTGATGGCGCCTGTTACTTGGCCTACCCTGAATATTTCACGCTAGTCGGTCGGCGGTCCTGCCTAGAGGGACGTTGTCATTGGTATCTGAGGCCAACTACAACACAGGACCGCCAATGCCAAACTGTACCGAAGAAATTGGAGCTGGGAAGATTGATTTTGGCCGCGTGGGCCGGCGTGTGGTTGAGGGCCGCTTTGACGGCGGCAGCATGACCAGCGATGGTGGCGTGATGCTGCTAGGCGCGACGGATCGCAAGCTCGGGCTGCTCGATGCGGCGGCGCGCTGCGTACCCGATCCGCGCAACCCCTTGTTGATCAAGCATGCGGTACGCGACATGCTGCGCCAACGGGTCTATGGACTGGCGCTGGGGTGGGAGGACTTGAGCGACCACGGCACGCTGCGCGAGAATGTGGCCATGCAAACGGCCATCGGCGTAGAGCGCGAGGTCGCCAGCGCTCCCACGCTGTGCCTCTGGAGAACGGGGCCGACAAACGAACCGCGTGGCGGTTGCATCAGGTGCTGGTCAACCAATTCATCGCCAGCTTCAAGCATGCCCCGCAAGAGCTGGTGCTGGACTTTGACGCCACCGACAACCCGCTGCACGGCCAGCAGGAGGGGCGCTTCTTTCACCGCGACTACGACTGTTAACAAAGGCCCGCAACCCAAGTCGGGGTGGGGGGGGATTCACGTGCCAAACCGATCCAATCGCATCGACACGACTCCAATTGCACCGCCATCGAGCAATACGGCGTCCAAGAAGACCCGATCAGGTCGCGACGGCCCACACAGTGGGGGGCGTGAAATATGCAGGCTAGAACACCTCGAACAGGCCCGCAGCGCCCATGCCGCCGCCCACGCACATCGAGACGACAACGCGCCGGGCCCCGCGGCGCTTGCCCTCGAGCAACGCATGGCCAGCGAGCCTTGCGCCGGTCATCCCGAACGGGTGTCCGATGGCGATGGAGCCGCCGTTGACGTTGTACTTGGCAGGGTCGATGCCCAGCTTGTCCCGCGCGTACAGGCACTGGCTGGCAAAGGCCTCGTTGAGCTCCCACAGGTCGATGTCGTCGATCTTGAGCCCGTGGCGTTCGAGCAAACGGGGTATGGCGAACACCGGGCCAATTCCCATCTCGTCGGGCTGGCAGCCTGCAACCGCCCAGCCCTTGAACGCGCCCAGCGGCTCCAGGCCGCGGCGCTCCGCCTCTTTGGCTTCCATCACCACCACGGCCGCGGCGCCGTCCGACAGTTGGCTGGCATTGCCGGCGGTGACAAATTTTCCCGGGCCCTGGACCGGCTCGAGCCGGCCGAGTCCCTCCAGCGTGGTGTCGGGCCGGTTGCATTCGTCGCGGTCGACGATCGCATCGACCAGGGTCTCGGCCTGCGTCTGCTTGTCG
>CAISIP010000133.1 GCA_903885415.1 uncultured beta proteobacterium | reverse complement strand
GCCCATCTGACGCCGGCCAGCCGGCAGCAGCTTGACGAGTTCGCCGCGGCACGCGGCGCCGGCCTGTGGGAACGGCTGGCGGGCATGCGGCGCAGCGGCGTCTACCGCCAGACGCTGGCGGGCTCGCTGTGGCTGAAGGCGGCCATTCTTTTGAAGCGGGTGTAGCCAGTGGGCACAGCGCAAAAGATCGTCGCCGTGGTGGTGGCGTATCAGCCAGACCCGGCTGCGCTGACGCGGCTGCTGCGCGCGCTGGCGCCCCAGGTGGCAACCGGCTGCGTCGTTCACAACGGCTCCAGCTTGCCCGACGCGGACCCGGCATTGCAGGACAGCGGCTTCGCGGTGTTGCATCTGGGATCGAACAAGGGCGTAGCCAGCGCGCTCAATGCCGGATTTTTCTGGGCGCAGGCGCGGCAGGCCGACTATGTCATCAGTTTTGACCAGGACAGCGAGCCCGCCCCCGATATGGTGGCGCGGCTGCTGCGCGCTTGCTGCGCGCTGCAGGCTGCTGGCCACCGGGTGGGCGCTGTGGGGCCGCAACAAATCGACCCTCAGGACGGGGCCGCAGCGGCTTTCATCGCGCCCGTTTCCGGCCCGCGACGGCGGCTATTCCCGCGGCCGGGCGAAGCGCTGGAGGTGGACCACCTGATCAGCTCGGGTTGCCTGGTTCCGATGGCGGCATGGCGCGACGCGGGAACTCTGTTGGACGCGCTGTTCATTGACTATGTGGACATTGAGTGGTGCCTGCGACTGCGCCACCGCGGCTGGAGGCTCTATGGCGTTGGCGGTGCCGAGCTTATGCACCGCATCGGCGAAGGCGTGCAGAAACTAGGCCGGCGCCAGGTCGCTTGGCATGGCCCCTTGCGCCATTACTACCTGTTTCGTAATGGGGTCCACCTGCAATCACTCCCGCACATCGGGCTGGTCTGGAAGCTGTCTGATGCGCTGCAGTTGTTGAAAAAATTTGTCTTCTTCTCGCTGGTGGCCCGTCCGAGAGCGGCCCACCTGCGCGCCATGCTGCGCGGGATGCGCGACGGCTGGCGTGGGCGGCTCGGGCCCGCCGACGGCGCAGGCACATGATGGGCGCAGCGTGTCGGCTGCTATCCTTCGCGCGCCGCGGCCTAGCGGACAATCCGCGCACGATGGTGCCCCAAAAAGCCCCGACGCGGGCGGGCGTGTGCCACACCCCGCTACCCACGCATCCGATCCTGTGACTCGCCGGTGGAGACGGTAAACGACTATGGAAATGCAGCTTATTCCCTATGAGTCCGTGCGGAAAATAGAAGGCACCAGGATACTGGTGCTGGCGCCGCATCCTGACGACGAGGTCTTCGGCTGCGCGGGTGCGATCATGCGCCATGTAGGAGCAGGCGATAGCGTGCGCGTCGCCGTCGTGACCGACGGGGACTATCGCGCCGATGAGGCACTGCGCGCTGCGCTGGGCGCAGCGCGCCGGCAGGAGAGCCGTGACGCTGCGGCGATTCTGGGCTACGGCAAGCCCGACTTCTGGGGCTTGCCCGACCGCGGCGTGCATTACGGCGAGCCACTGGTGCAGCGGATACGAGAGGCCATCGTGTCCTGTGATGCCGACCTGGTGTACGCGCCCTCGATCCACGAAATCCACCCGGACCACCGGGCACTGGGGATGGCCGCGGTAGAAGCGGTGCGCCGGCGCGGGGCCAGCACCCGCTTGGCGATGTACGAGGTCGGGGTGGCCATGCTGCGACCGAATGTGCTGCTCGACATCAGCGAGCTGGCGCAGGACAAGCAGCGTGCGATGGCCTGCTTTCATTCCCAACTGAAGGAGCAGGCCTATGACCAGCATATCGGGGCGCTCAACTGCTTCCGGACCTACACGCTAGGCCCGCAGATTAGCGCCGCGGAAGCCTATTTTTTGTCCCCGGGTGACACGCTGCACGAGCAGTTGCAGGCGCTGTACGCGCCCGAGTACCGAAGGCCCCAAGAATCGGCTCCCTTCAGCCTGTCCACCGACACGCCACTGGTGAGTGTGCTGATCCGCAGCATGGACCGGGCGCTGTTGCGCGAAGCGCTGGATTCACTGGCGCTGCAGACCTATGCAAGTATCGAAGTCGTCGTCGTGAACGCGCGGCGCGAAGAGCATCGTCCCTTGGGCGCATGCTGCGGGCGCTTCCCGCTTCGGATTGTCGGCAGCGGTGCGCCGCTCAACCGCAGCGCCGCGGCAAACTTCGCCATGGACAACGCCAGGGGCGAGTACCTCATCTTTCTGGACGACGATGACTGGCTGGCACCCAGCCATATATCACTGCTGGTAGCCGCCCTGCAGGGTGAACCGCAAAGGCCGGTGGCGTACAGCGGCGTGGAGCTTCGCGGCGCAGACCGGGAACGACTGGATCTGGAACCATTCAATGCGCGCTTTGACGCAGGGCGACTGCGCAGCGGTAATTACATTCCGATCAACGCGCTGATGTTTTCGCGCAAGCTCGTGGAGCAAGGTCTGCGCTTTGACGAGGGTCTGGAGACCTATGAGGATTGGGACTTCCTGCTGCAACTTGCGCAGCGCACCGGCTTCACCCATGTCGACGAGATCAGCGCCTGCTACCGGGTTGGGGGAGGCTCGGGGGTGGGGCCGTTTTCTAGTGAGCCGTCAAAGCAGCAAGCCCGGGCCCGGGTCTTTGAGAAATGGAGGCACCGTTGGTCGGGCGAGCAGTTGGATGAGATGGTGACGGCGCTGTCCAGGACGGCGCTTGAGGCGATCGCAGATGGCCAGGCCCAGCTTCAATCCGCCAGCGACGGGAACCGTCTCGCGCTCGCCGGACTGCAGGAGAAGCTTGGGGCCCAAGAGCGCCAGGTTGCCCGGGTCCAAGGCGAACTCGAAGCTGCGCGGCTGGACCTAGAGGCTACGCGACTGCACCTCGAAGCGGCGCGGCTCGATATTCTTTCGGGGCGACGGACGGTCGCAGAGATGGTGGCGCATCAAGAGCAGACACAGGCCCAACTGGAGGCGCAAGCGGCGGCCCATCTGGCGCAGCATGAGGAAGCAGCAGCCCAATTGGCGGCGCAAGCGGCGGCCCATCTGGCGCAACATGAGGAAGCAGCAGCCCAAACGGCGGCGCAGATAAGCGAGAAGGATCGGCAAATCCACCTTAAAGATGCGCTCCTGCATACCGTCTTCCACTCAACCAGTTGGCGCGTCAGCGCGCCGGTGCGCCAGGTAGGCCGCTTGCTGCGCGGCGCCAAAGAATCAGCCCGGCAGGGCCTGCGGCGCGTGCTGGGTATCGCCCGCTGGCCCAGAGGGGCACCCGCGCTGTCGCAGGGCTTTGCGGGCGAGGTGCTGATCGATCCCGGAAAGAACGCCGCAAACCCACTGGTATCGGTCATCATGCCGGTCTATAACGCTTGCCGGGTTGACAAGACATTTTTTTGGAAGGCGCTCAAAAGTATCGAGGCGCAGACTTACAAAAATGTAGAACTCGTCGTCGTCGACGATGGCTCAACCGATGACTCCCGCGCACTGTACGACGAATTTCTCAGACTGCATCCAGGCTTTAAGGCGAGCTACCACACAAAGGCCAATGGCGGGCAGTCCAGCGCCAGGAATTTCGGTGTGCGTGTCTGCAACGGCGACTATGTGGGCTTCATCGACCAGGACGATGAGTGGTACGAAGACAAGCTTGACAAGGTGGTGCCCTGGCTGGCCAACCAGGAGATCGATCTGCTGTACACCGACGCAGATACTGTGGATGGAGCCGGGGAGGTTGTCTACAAGAGCATGCACCGGACCTATTGCTTCGGGTGGCCGCATCCCAAGAGCATGATCGAGGATATCCTGTTCAAGGACATCATCGTCATGCCGGGACTAATGACCATCAAGAAGCAGAAGTTTGAATCGGTAGGCGGCTTTGACGAAAATCTTTCCGGCTATGAAGATGACGACCTGTTCCTGCGGCTGTTCGAGGTCTGCAAGATGTTCTATCTGCCGATACCGACCTTGCGCTGGCGGATGTATGGAGACAACTACAGCTTCTCGCACCGGATGCTAAGGAGCCGCACCTATTACTGGAAGAAGTTGTTGAAAAACCATACGGACAACGGCACGAATGTATTCAGGGTGCGCATGATATCGCTGCG
>CAISIP010000132.1 GCA_903885415.1 uncultured beta proteobacterium | reverse complement strand
TGCCTGCTGGGAACCCGTGACGGCGTGAGGATCCTGCACTGCGCCTGAAAAGCGCTGGCCCGACGCGCGCAGCCCGCGGTCAGGCCGACGCGGACTCCGTGGCGATGCGGTCCATACCTTGATGGCGAAGAAGCGCATCCAGTTGGGGTTCGCGGCCGCGGAACGCCTTGAACGACGCCATGGCCGGTCGGCTGCCGCCGGCTTCCAAAATGGCGTTAAGGTATTTCCGCCCTGTCTGCAGGTTGGGCGAACCGTCGCTGTGCGCGCTCTCCTCGAAAGCGGCGTAGGCGTCTGCGCTGAGCACCTCGGCCCATTTGTAGCTGTAGTAGCCGGCCGAGTAGCCGCCGGAAAAAATATGGCTAAAGGTATGCACCGTCCGGCTCCAGGGCGCAGGCTGGATCACGGCGACCTCCTGGCGGACCTGATCGAGCAGCGCCATGATGTCGTGCTCGGGTTCATGCCCGGTGTGCAGCAGCATGTCAAATAGCGAGAACTCGATTTGGCGTAGGGTCTGCATGCCGCTTTGAAAGTTCTTGGCCGCCACCATCTTGTCGAACAATGCGCGTGGCAACGGCGCTCCGGTGTCGGTGTGCGCGCTCATGCTGCGAACCACGTCCCATTGCCAGCAGAAGTTTTCCATGAACTGGCTTGGTAACTCCACCGCGTCCCATTCAACACCACTGATCCCCGCCACCTGGCGCTCTTCGACCCGGGTCAATAGGTGGTGTAGCCCGTGGCCAAATTCGTGGAACAGCGTGATGACATCGTCGTGCGACAGCAGTGCTGGTTTGTGCACTCCGTCGACCAGAACGCTGTCGGAAAAGTTGCACACCAGATGCGCCACCGGCGTCTGGATCATCCCGTCGTCGGGTCGCAGCCAGCGGCTGCGCACATCGTCCATCCAGGCGCCTCCGCGTTTGCCGCTGCGCGCTGCGGGGTCCAGGTAGAACTGCCCGACCAGCTCGGTCGCGTCCTGCGCCCCAGTGACCCGTCTCTCAATGCGGTAAAAAGCGACGCTGGGGTTCCAGACCGGCGCCTGGTCGGGCTTGATACGGACCTCGAAAAGGGTCTCGACGATCTGGAAAAGACCGACCAACACCTTCTGCAGCGGGAAATACTGTTTGACTTCCTGTTCGCTGAAGCTGAAGCGTTCCTCCTTGAGCTTCTCGCCCAGGTAGGCCCAGTCCCAGGGCTGCGGATCGTCCAGGCCCAGTTGGCGCTGCGCAAAGCGACGCAGGTCTGCCAGGTCCTGCTCCGCAAAGGGTCGGGCACGACCGGCCAGATCGCGCAAAAAGTCGGTCACATGCTTGGGTGACGGTGCCATCTTGGCCGCCAGCGACAGTTCGCCAAAGTTGGCGTATCCCAGCAAGGCAGACTCCTCCTTGCGCAAGCTGAGCAATTCGTGCATCAGGGCGGTGTTGTCAAAGTTTTGAAGTTCGGGTTCTGCCTGGTCCGACGCGCGGGTCACATAGGCGCGGTAGAGTTTTTGGCGCAGTGCGGCGTCGT
>CAISIP010000131.1 GCA_903885415.1 uncultured beta proteobacterium | reverse complement strand
TGTTTCTAATGCACTCGACGGTCGGAACGCGCCAGTTCAGCGATGCCGCAGCGGCCATCGCGGCGGCGTCGGATCTCGCGCGCCAAAGCGCACTCGACGCTGTGCGCGCAATGGGCGCAGCCGACCCGCAGGTCAAGCTCAGCGTGCGCAAGCAGATGTTGCCCAACGCGCGCGGCGACGCTGGGCTGCTGGAAGCGGTGGTCGTCGCCGAGGCCATCGGACGGCCAAACGCAGCAGCCTGAGACTACGCCGCGCCGGCGTCCTTGACGCGCAAGCCCTTCGGGTCGTACAGCGCAGACAGCGATGCATCGGCGCCAAATCGAACGCCGGCCACCTCGATGTCGTAGCGGCCGTTCATGATCCATGCGTTGTCAGCGAGACCCGCCGTGTTGTCCACGTAGCCCATACCCAGCGACCGGCCCACGGTGTGGCCGAACATGCCCGACGAGATCCGCCCGACGATGACGCCGTCACGCCAGATCGGCTCGTTGTGGTAGAGCAGTGGCTCGGGGTCGTGCAGCGCGAACTGCACCAGTCGGCGGGTCAGCCCCTTTTCGCGCTGCGCGAGCAGCGCGTCGCGGCCGATGAAGCCGCCGGGTTTGGACCAGGCAACCGCAAAGCCCAGCCCGGCTTGCAGCGGCGTGTCCTCGTCGCTGATGTCGTGGCCCCAGTGGCGGTAGGCCTTTTCCATGCGCAGCGCGTTCAGCGCGTGGTAGCCGGCCAGGCGCAGCCCCAAGGGCTCGCCGGCGGCCACCAGCGCGTCGAAGACAGCGGGCGCGAATTCGGTGGGTATGTAGAGCTCCCAGCCCAGCTCGCCCACGTAGGTGATGCGGCTCGCGCGCACCCGGGCGTAGGCCAGGTCGATGGTCTGCGAAGTTCCAAAAGGGAAGGCCGAATTCGACAGGTCGGCATCGCTCAGCAGCGCGAGCAACTCGCGCGATCGTGGGCCCATCAGGCCGATCACCGCCATCGACGCGCCCAGGTCGACCGCGACGGCCCTTGCGTCTTCGGGTATGTGGCGCTGCAGCCAGGCCAGGTCACGGGTCTGCGTCGCGGCGGCCGTCACGATCAGAAAACGGTCGTCGGCCTCGCGCGTGACCGTCAGGTCGGCTTCGATGCCGCCGCGCTGGTTGAGCCACTGGGTGTAGACGATCTTCCCAACGCGAACGCTCATGTCGTTGGCGCAGATGCGGTTGAGAACCGCCTCGGCATCGGGGCCCTGCAGAACGAATTTGGCAAAGGACGACTGGTCGAAAAGTCCGACCGCGTTGCGCACCGCGGCGTGTTCCTGCGCGCAGTAGTCGAACCAGTTCTGCCGGCCGTAGCTGTAGCGGTATTCGGCCTTGACGCCTGCGGGCGCGTACCAGTTGGGCCTTTCCCAGCCGGCGAGCTCGCCGAAGCAGGCGCCGCGCGCGAGCAAGCGCTCGTGCAGTATCGAACGGCGCACGCCACGCGCGGTCTCGGGCTGGCGATACGGCCAGTGCATCGCGTACAGCAGACCCAGCGCCTCGACGCTTCGATCGCGCAGGTAACGGCGGTTGCGCTGAAACGGCATGCAGCGGCGCAGATCCACATCCCACAGGTCCATCGGCGGGTGGCCATCGAGCACCCAGTCGGCGAGCACC
>CAISIP010000130.1 GCA_903885415.1 uncultured beta proteobacterium | reverse complement strand
CGGGTCAAGCATACCCAGTCGGCCGCCATTAAATCTGCAGAGTTTCATACAACAGGAAGCAAATTGAAGATAGAAGCACCACTTTAAGCGCTTGCGTCAATTTCGACTTGATTCTGTCCGTTATGGGACACATCTCCAACAGAGATAACACTTGGGATAGACTCAATCCATGACCAGGAGAAGATCACAATGGCCAACCTGCCTCCCGACGGTTTACTGTATGACCCGGACATAACCACACAGGAAGAAATCGACACCTTTCGCGCCTTTTACAAGCGCACCAAGGGCTACTCCCTCCCAGCCTTTGAATTCTGGCTGGACCTGCGGCCCGATGTGCTGAAACGCTATCGCGCCAATTACCGCCGGGAGGTGAGTAGCGCAGAAGAAAAGTTGCGACCGATTCCCCACGTGCTGGCTATGCTGCATTACTACGTGATCGTGGGCTATGGAGACGGCGTCCTGTACGAGTTGAAGCTCGCGCAGTCTGAAGGGGCGGCGCGCGGCGAGTGCCTAGACGCGATGGCGTTCGCGTTTATCAATGCGGGGCCAATGGGGATGGATGCGGCAGGGGCGTCATCGCTGGAATTCATGAAGCATTGGACGCAGGACGACGAGGCGCTTTCGCCAAGCCGTTGGCCACCAGGCTGGTCGTTTGACCGCGATGCATTCAGGTCAGGTATGGACTTCGCGACGCCCGAAGCATCGCGGCATGACCTCCAGGCGGTACAGGATTGGTACCAGTCCAGGCTCGGTGAGGTACCGAAGTACGTGCAATTTCTTGTAAAGCATCGCCCCAACTTTCTCAAAGCGCTACGCAACCGCTATGAAAACGCGCTGCGTGATGGCTTGCCCAAGGAGATGGTGCCGTACATGCTGTTGTTCTTCAACGTGGTCAGGGGCTTCAGTGAAGGCATCCGGGAAGCTGTTTTGCTCGGCCGCTCCTTCAATATGACGAAATCGCAACTGACGGACGCGATTTGCTGGGCCTCCTACTACGGGGGCATGGACGGTATCACCATCGCCGAGCAGGCGGCGGGCGAACTACTTGATCGGATGTAGCGCAACCAAGAGAGATGCAAGCATGGCCAAATTGGATCGATACAAGATTTCCCCACGGATGGTTGGCCGGACGGCCCTCGTGACCGGCGGCGCATCAGGCATTGGGCGTGCGACGGTCGAGCGGCTGGCTTACGAGGGCGCGAACGTCGTCATTGCCGATTTGCAGACCGCGCTGGCGCAGGAGCTTCGCGTCGAATTGAAGGTGCAGGGTTGCGAACATATTTCTGTTGCTAGTTGCGATGTCAGCGATGAGGAGCAGATTGTTGCGGCCGTCGAACTCACCAAGCGAACCTATGGCGGCCTTGATATCTTAGTCAATGTGGCCGGCGTGAGTTCCCCCTCGCGGCAGACTGCGACGGAAATGGACCTGCAGGAGTTTAGGCGCGTACTCTCAGTCAACCTCGAAGGCAGTTTCCTGTTCATCCGGCAAGCTCTTCCATTGATGATCGATAAACGGTTCGGCCGGATCGTGAACGTGACGTCCACTGCGGCCGTGATGACGTCCGATCGCACGACGCCGGCCTATTCCAGTTCCAAGGCAGCCATCGCCGGCCTGACCCGACAGTTGGTATATGCGTATTCGCGATTCGGCATCACGTCCAACTCCGTCTGTCCGGGCCACATCAAGACGCCACTTTCGCTCAGACTGGGCGAGGAGTCGCTAAGAGCGCGCGAGCGCACTATCCCAGTGGGTCGCATTGGCGATCCGGAGGACGTCGCTGCGGCGATCGCGTTCCTCAGTTCGGACGAGGCCAGTTTCATCACGGGGCAGATGCTGGTGATCGACGGCGGGCAGACCACGGTGATCAACTATGGCGAATCCCACGGCGAGTAGGCAAGCCGCATTCCTGTGTCGGCAAGCCAGTTGGCGCAACCTTAAGGAGACCGACCATGATCGGAATAAAAAGAAAGTGGCCCGACTTTGAGCGGACTGGCCCTGGAACGCTTGCAGGCCGCTACATGCGGCGGTTTTGGCACCCCGTGTTTGCATCGGCCCAACTCGACGCAGGGCGTGCGCGGCCGCTGCGAATCATGGGCCAGGACTTCACCCTCTTGCGCACCCAGAGCGGCAGAGCGCAGGTGCTCGCCGACCGTTGCCTGCACCGTGGCACCCTGCTATCCACCGGAACCGTGGAAGGGGAGCAATTGCGCTGCTTCTATCACGGCTGGAAGTACGACCCATCCGGACGCTGCACAGAACGCCCCGCCGAACGTACATGCCCCGAAAGCCTGCGCCTGCGAACCTATCCGACCCATGAAACAGTCGGCCTGATTTTTGCATACCTCGGCGACGGTGAAGCGCCCCCGTTTCCGCCGCTGGATCCGCTCCAAGGCGACGGCGTGCTCTTCGTGGAGACACCACTGCGACCCTTCAACTATTTCAGGCAAATTGAAAATGCGCTCGACGAGGTTCATTTCAACTTCGTCCACCGTGTCTCACCCTTCGCCGACCAGGGAATGATCACGGAATTGCCCGAACTCCGTTGTGAAGAAACCGAGTTTGGTCTGTCCCGCATTTCCAAAAGAGGCTCCATTGAGCGCCAGACCTATTTCCTGATGCCCAACTCCAACGCGTCACTTTTCTTCGGCGCAAGGCGCCAAGTCTGGCGTGTGCCGATTGATGACACGTCGCATATCAGCTTCACTGTAGATTACCTTGAAGGCACGATGGACGAGAAAGCCGAGTGGCTCGCGGGAAGACGGGAAACGGCGGCACGCATCGCAGCAGCGCCGCCGGCAGCGGAGGTATCCGCCGCAATCGTGCGTGGCGAACTTCCCGTCGAATCTGCGAAAGACCATCCAGATTTGTTGTCCGTGCAAGACGGTGTCGCATTGCTAGCCCAAGGTGTTTGCGCCGACCGCGAGAACGAGGCGCTTGGCCTGTCTGATATTCATTTAGTGAAGATGCGGCGCCTTTGGTCACAAGACCTTTCGGACCTCGATGCGGGGCGCGAACCGCGCAAGTGGCTCTGGCCCGCCAAGCTGAAAGTGACAAGCG
>CAISIP010000129.1 GCA_903885415.1 uncultured beta proteobacterium | reverse complement strand
CGGCGCCGATCGGGCGATGCTGCTGGGCGTTCGACGCGTGTACTGGACGTCGGACCCCTCCTGGCCGCCCAGTATGTCGTCGCCACGCATGTGTTCGGGCATTTTCGCCTGGGCGACATCGGCACCCCAGTCGGCCCGTTGACGGCATGCGGTGGGGCCAGCGCGGACCCGCATGAGATCGATGACACGAAGTCGCGCAAGCGCGTCCGAGGCGGGCTGGTGTGGCATTGCGGTGCCCATGAAGCGGTGAATCCAACGATTATCGGGCAGGCCCGAACGCGGACCCGCCGGCGACGAAATGGCCAGCTACTCGGATCCGGCCAGCGCTGGTTTAAGATGGGCCGATTGATAGCAGCAGCCAAGGCAGTCGATGCACACCAACGCCACCCGCAGCACGCCGGAAGCCACCTGGCCGCACTTTGAACTCAGGCATCTTGAACCCGCACTGGGTGCCGAGGTGCTGGGCCTGGACCTGTCGCAGCCGGTGAGCGACGCGGTGTTCACCGACATCGAGCGGGCCTGGCATGCGCATGGTCTTCTGCTCTTCAGGGAGCAGTCCATCGACGACCTGCAACAGGTGGCTTTTGCGGCGCGCTTTGGCGAACTCGCGCACACGCTGAAACCTTACGAAGGCGCGAAGGTGCATCCGGCGCTCATGTTCGTCACGAACGAGAAGAAAGACGGCCACTATGTCGGCGCATTGCCCGATGGCGAGATGTACTTCCACTCCGATATGTGCTATCGGGAATACCCGCTGTCGGCCTCGATGCTGTACGCGATGGCATTGCCGCCTGCCGGCGGCAACACGGTCTTTGCCGGCATGTATGCAGCCTACGAGGCGCTGCCGTCGGAACTGGCGCAACAGATCGAGGGACGCTTGGCGATGAACAGCTACGAGCCCGGCTACGGCGCCAGCAATGTGAGGATGCGTATCGAGACCCCCGCAACCGAGCACACGCTGTCTTTCGCGCACCCGGTCGTTCGCACACATCCTGCTGGTGGCCGCAAGGCGCTGTATGTGAACCGACTGATGACCGAGTACATCGTCGGCATCGCGCGCAGCGAAAGCGATGCGCTGCTCAAGACCTTGTTCGAGCACCAGGAGCAACCGCGCTTCCAGTACGAACACCGCTGGCAGCTCGGTGACCTGCTGGTGTGGGACAACCGATGCACGCTGCACGCGCGGCGCGATTTTCCGCCAACCCATCTGCGCAAAATGCGCCGCGTCGCGGTCCGGGGCGAGCGCCCCGTCTAAAGACTTGGCCAACGCGCTGCGTCACTGCCAGAGCCCTACACGAAATGCCGTGATGAAAAATCGCTTTATTCGGGCCGCGGCGATTTGCCTGCTGGCAACCGCGATGGGGGCGCACGCCCAGACCCGGCCGGCGCAACCCGAGGCCTACCCGCTTCGTCCGATCAAGCTGATCGTGACCTATCCGCCGGGCGGCGGCAACGACATCATCGCGCGGCTGCTAGCCCAAAAAATGTCGGAGTCGATGGGGCAACAAGTGGTGGTTGAGAATCTTTCCGGCGCTGCGGGAACCATCGGCACCGCGCGCGCGGCGAAGGCCGCGCCCGATGGCTACACCATTGTTCTGGTCAGCACGCCTTTCGCGATGGCGCCGGCGCTGTATCCGGACCTGCCCTATGACACGCTCAAGGATCTGGCACCGATCACCGTCGTCGGCAGCGCGCAGAACGTCATGGTCGTGCATCCCTCGGTACCGGTGAAGTCGGTCGCCGAACTGATCGCCTATGCCAGGGCCAATCCGACCAAGGTCAATGCGGGAACACTGGGCGGCGCCACCACGCAGCACCTGGCGGCAGCCCTGTTTAATCAGATGGCCAGGACCGACATCCTGCTAGTCCCATACAAGGGCAGCGCACCCGCCATGAACGACCTGGTCAGCGGCCAGGTGCAACTGATGTTCAACGCGCTGCCGTCCACGATGCCGCAGATAAAAGCAGGTCGCCTGCGGGCGCTGGCGGTAACCGGGCTGCAGCGGTCGGCGCAGG
>CAISIP010000128.1 GCA_903885415.1 uncultured beta proteobacterium | reverse complement strand
GGTGCCCGCCTTATCGGCAGCATGCATGATCATGCTGCCCTCAACGATGTCGATTTTCTTGCCGTCGAGTTCGATTTCTACCATCTTGGCTTGCCCGTTAGACGTAGGACGGGACCATGCAGGTCTTGTGTTCTACGTGGTACTCAAATTCACGGCGGAAATGCTTGATCATTGCGCGCACCGGCATCGCTGCCGCGTCGCCGAGCGCACAGATGGTGCGGCCCTGTATGTTGTCGGCGACCGAATTGAGCAGGTCCATGTCGCTGGCGCGGCCCATGCCGTTTTCCACCCGGTCCACCATGCGCGATAGCCAGCCAGTACCTTCGCGGCACGGCGTGCACTGCCCGCAGGATTCGTGCATGTAGAAATAGCTCAGGCGCTGCAAAGACTTCACCATGCATCGGCTATCGTCGAGAACGATCACCGCCCCCGAACCCAGCATCGACCCGGCCTTGGCAATCGAGTCGTAGTCCATCGTGCATTCCATCATCACAGCCGCCGGCAGGATAGGCGCTGACGAACCGCCAGGAATCACCGCCTTGAGCGAGCGCCCACCACGCACGCCGCCGGCGATCTCAAGCAGCTTAGCAAAGGGCGTTCCCATCGGAATCTCATAGTTGCCCGGCAGCTCGACGTCGCCGCTGATCGAGTAGATCTTGGTGCCCCCGTTGTTGGGCTTGCCGCAGGCCAGATAGGCGGCGCCGCCGTTGCGGATGATCCACGGCACGGCGGCAAAGGTTTCGGTGTTGTTGATCGTGGTGGGTTTGCCGTACATGCCGAAGCTAGCCGGGAATGGCGGCTTGAATCGGGGCTGGCCTTTCTTGCCCTCGAGCGACTCGAGCAGCGCGGTTTCCTCGCCACAGATATAGGCGCCAAAGCCATGCACCGCGTGCAACTCAAAGCTGAAGGAGCTGCCCAGAATGCGGCTGCCCAGCAGCCCTGCGTCGCGCGCCTGCTCCAGCGCCTCTTCGAAGCGCTCGTAGCTCTTGAATATCTCGCCGTGAATGTAGTTATAGCCAACCGAAATGCCCATCGCGTAAGCGGCAATCGCCATTCCCTCGATCACGATGTGCGGATTGAACTGCAAGATGTCACGATCCTTGCAGGTTCCGGGTTCGCCCTCGTCGGAGTTGCATACCAAATACTTCTGGCCCGGAAACTGGCGCGGCATGAAACTCCACTTGAGTCCGGTCGGGAAACCGGCGCCGCCGCGCCCGCGCAGCGCCGACTCCTTGACGATGGCGATGACCTGGTCCTGGGTGAGGCCCTCGCCGCCATCGGCCGCCAGTATCCGGCGCAGCGCCTGATAGCCGCCACGCGCTTGGTAGTCGGACAGGCTCCAGTTGGCGCCATTGAGGCCGGCGTAAATCTGCGGCTCGATGTGCCGGCCATGAAAGCAGGTCTCGCTGCCGCTGGCCTGGAATCGGGCGAGCAATGTGTCGGCTTGGGTCATGCAGCCTCCGCCTTGCGCAGTCCGTCGACCAGTTCATCGAGTCGCTCGTTGCTCATGAAGCTGCACATGGTGCGGTCGTTCACCAGCAGCACCGGCGAGTCGGCGCATGCGCCCAGGCACTCGCTTTGCTGCAGCGTGAACATGCCGTCGGCGGTAGTCTCGCCCATCGTGATGCCCAACTTGTGTTCGAGATGGTGCAGCGCGCGCGCGCCGTCGCGCAACTGACAGGGCAAATTGGTGCAGACATTGAGCTTGTACTTGCCGACCGGTTGCAGGTTGTACATGTTGTAGAAGGTGCTGACTTCGTGCACTGCGATCGGCGCCATCCCCAGGTAATCGGCCACCGCACGCTCGCTTTGGGGACTGACAAAACCATTTTCCTGCTGGACGATGGCCAGACACGCCATCACGGCAGACTGCTTCTGATCGGCGGGATACTTAGCCACCTCGATGGCGAAACGCAACTTGGCGGCGTCCGAGATCATCGGTCAATCTCCCCAAACACAATGTCCATGGTGCCGATGATCGCCACCGCATCGGCGATCATGTGGCCGCGGGTGAGTTCGTCCATGCCGGCGAGATGCGCAAATCCCGGCGCACGTATTTTCAGCCGGTAGGGCTTGTTGGCGCCGTCGCTGACGATGTAGATGCCGAACTCGCCTTTGGGGTGCTCGACCGCGGCGTAAGCCTCTCCCTCGGGAACATGGAAGCCTTCGGTGAAGAGCTTGAAGTGGTGAATCAGCTCCTCCATATTGGACTTCATGGCTTCACGCGCGGGCGCAGCGATTTTGTGGTTGTCGGTGATCACCGGCCCCGGATTGGCCCGCAACCAGGCCGAGCACTGCTGGATGATGCGATTGGACTGACGCATTTCGGCCACCCGAACCAGATAGCGGTCGTAGCAGTCACCGGTCTTTCCGACCGGAATATCGAAGTCCATCAAACTGTAAACGTCGTAGGGCTGCTTCTTGCGCAGGTCCCAAGCAATTCCCGAGCCGCGCAGCATCGCGCCGCTAAAACCCAGATTGAGGGCGCGTTCGGGCGTGACGACACCGATTCCGACGGTGCGCTGCTTCCAGATACGGTTATCGGTCAGCAGGGTTTCGTATTCATCGACCTGACCCGGAAAGTTCTTGCAGAAGTCGTCGATGAAATCGAGCAGGCTGCCCTGGCGGTTTTCGTTGAGCTGGGCAATTGCCTTGGCGTTCCTGATCTTGCTGACCTGGTACTGCGGCATGCTGTCTGGCAGGTCGCGGTAGACACCACCAGGACGGAAATAGGCCGCATGCATGCGCGCGCCCGACACCGCCTCGTACATGTCGAACAGCGCCTCGCGTTCGCGGAAGCAATAGATCAGGATGTTCATCGCGCCGCAATCGAACCCGTGCGCGCCCAGCCACAACAGGTGGTTGAGCAGGCGGGTGATCTCGGCAAACAGCACACGGATGTACTGGGCACGCAGCGGAACGTCGACTTGCAGCAGCTTTTCGATCGCCAGGCAGTAGGCTTGCTCGTTGGCCATCATCGACACGTAGTCGAGGCGGTCCATGTAGGGCAGCGACTGGATGTAGGTCTTGCTCTCGGCCAGTTTCTCCGTGGCACGATGGAGCAGGCCGATATGCGGATCTGCCCGCTGGACGACTTCGCCGTCGAGTTCGAGCACCAGGCGCAACACGCCGTGGGCAGCAGGATGCTGCGGCCCGAAGTTCAGGGTGTAGTTCTTGATCTCAGCCATGAAATTGTGGTTCTGTGGTGCGGGCCCGAGCCCGGCAGCTCAATGCCGTCCCCCGTAGTTGTCTTCCCGGACAATGCGTGGTGTGATCTCGCGCGGCTCGATCGTGACGCCCTGGTAGATC
>CAISIP010000127.1 GCA_903885415.1 uncultured beta proteobacterium | reverse complement strand
TAGGTCGCGGTCGATCACCATCGACAGCGCCTTGCGCACCCGGATATCCTTGAGCACCGGGTCGGCGTTTTGCAGCGAGTAGTAGCGCAGCCCGAGCATCGTCGTGTTGCGGATCTCCTTGGGATACTGCTGTTTGTACTTTTCGTAAGTGCCGGGAGGGAGCTGGTAGACCCAGTCGTTCTCGCCCGACTCGTACAGCTTCACGTCGGCGTTGCCGTCCTCGACCGCCAGGTAGGTCAGCTTGCTCAGCTGCACATTCTTGGCGTCCCAGTAGTTCGTGCTCTTGGCGACGACGATCTTGCTGTTGACCTGCCAGTCCTTGAGCGTGAACGCGCCGTTGCCGACCAGGTTGCCGGGCTTGGTCCAGTCCTTGCCGTGCTTGTCGATGGTCGCCTTGTGGACCGGGCCAAGCTGCAGATTCGACACCACATCGGGAAGAAAACCGGTCGGAAATGGCGTCTTAATTTCCAGCGTGTAGGCGTCGACGGCCTTGACGCCCAGCGCCACCGGCGGCTTCTTGCCCTCCAAAATATCCTTCGCGTTGTGCAGGAAAACGCCGTAGGTGGCGGCATATTTCGAGGCCGTCGCCGGGTCGACCAGGCGACGCATTCCGTATACAAAGTCGTCCGCCGACACGCCGTCGCCATTGGACCATTTCGCGTTCTTGCGCAGCTTGAAAACCCAGGTCTGCGGATCGGTCTGCTTCCAGCTCTCCGCAACCCCGGGGACCACCCTGCCGGCCGAATCGATCGCCGTCAGGCCCTCGAACAGATCGCGGATGACATTGTTGGCCGGAACGCCCGAGGCGATCGCCGGGTCGAGGGTCTCGGGCTCGGAGCCGTTGTTGCGCACCAGCTCCTGCGTCTCGTGCAGCTTCACGCCGGCGGGGACATTCGCCGCCATTGCCAGTCCGCCCGAAGCCATGACCAAAAGCAGCGCCAGGGAGTTGGATAGCATTTTCATGAAGATCTCAAAAAATGGGATGGGGTCTCGGGTGGCCTCGCACTGCAAGCGATCCAGTTCGCCTTGCGCCAACAGCGAATATACCGTTGCCGCCCGCCCCACCCGCCGCGGGCTAACCCTTAGCTTGCGGCGCACGCGCCGCTCAGGGTCCGACCGAGGACAAAGGAGCGCGCAGGTGCGAGCGGTAGGACTGTATGCGCGCCTTGAGCCCCGGCGCCGAAGCCGAGCGCACCAGTGCGGCCAGGTCGGCATCACGATGGTCGTTGCGGGTCGCGTCGCGGATGGCTGCAGCGGCCGATCGCGACACCCTCGGTGCGGCCAAGGAAAACGCCTCGCCGATCGCCGATGCCAGCCCCAACGCCAGGGCCTGGTGCGCGGCGATCTCTGCGCCGCCGATCACCGCGGCGCGCGCGGCGTCGGCGCCGATGCGCTCCATCAGCCTTCTGGTTCCCAGCACGATGCCGAACTGCGCCCCCGGAAAGCGCAGCGTCGTGTCCGCCGCAGCAATGCGGTGCTCGCACACCGCAAACAGGTCCGCCCCGGCGCCCCACGCCCGCCCCTGCGCCAGCGCCACGGTGCGCAGCGGGGCGTGCCAGAGCAGCGCCAGCAAGGTCTCGATGCGGACAAGGCGCAGCAGCAGCTCGCCATCGGACGCGCTGTGAAGATCCGAAAGGTCGAGCCCGGTGCAGAAATGCTTTCCGGCACCACGCAGCACCAGCGTATGGACCGCCTCGTCCGCGATGGCTGCGCTGGCGCCTTCCATCAGTGCCTCGACCAGCTCAGCGCCCAGCGCATTGCCGATCTCCGGCCGGTTGAGCGCCAGCGTCAGCACGCCGTCGTGACGGCTGGTTTCAAGAATACTCATGGGACGGCCCGGGCACGCACGGCCGCCGATCGGTCCCAGAGATTGGGCAACAGCGTGTTGTCATAGCCCGAGACGAAATCGCGCATCGCGCCCGCCTCGTCGATCCGGCTACGACGCACCGCACCGATATTGGCGCCGTAAACATGGATGCTGACCGTTGGCCCCTCCTGTGCGGCATGGCTGACGCGGTGCCAGTCGCCGACCGTCGGCGACACCGCCTCGATGTCGCCACGCTCCATCACATGCTGGCGTCCGGTGGCGAGCGCCAGCCCCTCATTGAGCGCAAATTCCTCACAGCGTTCGGCGCCGCGCAACACGCCGACCAGCCCCCAGACGGTGTGGTTGTGCACCGGCGTTTGCTGGCCCTGGCTCCAGACAAAGCTGACGACCGAAAAGCGCTCCAGCGCATCCGCGTGCAACAGGTACTGCGCGTAGCGGTCGGGCCGCGGGGCCGCGAACACGTCCGCCAGCCAGTCGTCGCGCGCGATCAGCCGCGCCAGGTGCGTGCGCGCCGCCACCAGCAGGCGCGCTTCGTCCGCCGGGGCGCCGACCAGTTCGGTCATCGCGCAAACAAAGTCGCGCAGCGGGGCAATCGCATCGGTCATATCGCATCTCCGGGAATTGGGGGCGCCAAGGCCGCAAGAACTGTCTCGGTGTGCTCGCCGAGCGCCGGCGCGCGGGTATTGACGGCGACGACAGCGCCGTCGAGCCGCACCGGGCAACCGACGGTACGGGTCGCATGGCCGTTGGGCAGGGTCATCGGCTGCACCAGTTGCAGATGCTGCGCCTGCGGGTCAGCCAGGGCCTGCGCGTAGCCATTGATGGGCGCACAAGGAACGCCTGCATTCGCGAAAAGACCAAGCCAGTGGGCCACACCCTGGAGCCCAAAACGCGCCTCGAGCAACTGCTTGAGCACCGCCTGGTTGGCCGCGCGCAGCGTCGGCGTGGCGAACCGGGCGTCGGCGAGCAGTTCGGGCGCCGGCGTGAGCACGCAGACCTGCTGCCACAGCTTGTTGTTGCCCGCCGCCACGGCGAACCAGCCGTCGGCGGCCCGAAACGCCTGGTACGGCGCGTTGCGCGGATGCGCCGAGCCGAGCTTTCCCGGGTTGCGCCCGGTGCCGAAATACTCGCTGGTCTGCAGCGCCGAGACCGCAATCGTGGTGCCAAACATCGGTATGTCGACCTGCGCGCCGGCGCCTCCCGCGCGAACCCGCGCCAGCACGGCCGCGATGGTGAAGGCGGCGTACAGGCCGGCCGTAAAGTCAACCAACGGAACGCCCGCCTTGACCGGCGCGCCGTCGGGCTCTCCGGTGACGCTCATTACGCCGGCGCTGGCCTGTATCGTCAGGTCAAAGCCGCCTTCGGAGCCGCGCGGCCCGTCCTGGCCGAAGGCCGAGATCGAGCAATAGACCAGCGAGGGCTTGCGCGCACCAAACCAATCCCAGCCCAGGCCCAGGCGCTGCATTGCGCCCGGTCGGCTGTTCTCGATGAGCACGTCGGCGTCGAGCACCAGACGGCGTGCGAGTTCGCGCTGCGGCGGGTCCTTGAGGTCGAGCACCACCGAGCGCTTGCCGCGGTTGATCGACGCGAAATTTTCACTAAAGCCCTGGCTCAGCGGCGGCCACTGGCGCATCGCGTCGCCCTCAGGCGCCTCGACCTTGACCACCT
>CAISIP010000126.1 GCA_903885415.1 uncultured beta proteobacterium | reverse complement strand
TCACTTATAGGTTAGTCTAGTTTTGCTGAGGCTCCTCTCTCTCACGGCAGGCTTATCGCAGACCCAGCAGTAAATAAAGGTGTGTCATGACCATGAACGTAAGCATCCGGCCAGCACCGTCTAGCTATCTCCACCAAGTCTCTTCAAGCTAACTGTCCACGTAATCTTAAATGGACATTAGCTTCTATGGACAAATCTCTTTCCACTGTCGTCGCGGCAGTTGCCCCTCGGCGCCGCCACGCCGTTGAATTCAAACGAGCGGTCGTACAGGAATCATTGCGGCCCAAGGCATCTATTGCCGGAGTTGCGTTGTCTCGCGGCATCAATGCTAATCTTCTCCACACTTGGCGCTGGCAATATCGGCGGGGCGACTTCGGCGCCTTGCCCACTGCTCAGATTTTATGTCCGGTACAAGTCATTACTCCGGTCAATGTAGCAAAGGCGCCGAAACCTAAACGAGAAAAAGAGATTGAGGTGAGTCCGATGGTCACCGGCCACATCGAGATCCTCTTCGACCAGATCCGCGTACTCGTTCATGGTACGCCCGATCCACAAGCCCTGCGTTGTGTGTTCAACGCGATCCGCGCATGATCGCGTTGCCCGCCGGAATGCGCGTATGGTTGGCAGCAGGAGCCACGGATATGCGCCGCGGATTCGACGGACTTTCGGCGATCGTGCAAACGACGCTGGAAGAGGATCCATTCAGTGGTCATGCCTTCGTATTCCGCGGCCGCAAGGGCGACCGCATCAAGGTGTTATGGTGGAGCGGGGACGGGATGTGTTTGTTCGCCAAGCGCCTTGAGCAAGGGTACTTCGTTTGGCCTCAGGCCCAATCGGGCACCGTCCATTTAACGTCGGCACAACTGTCGATGTTGCTCGAAGGAATCGACTGGAGACGTCCTTTGCGCACCGCCAGACCTACCGCAGTGTAGGCAAAGATCGAGACCAAAAATGGCGCAAATAATAACTGTTGTATTTGCCATTATCTTCTTGATTCCTATACGTTAACGCGCCGGCTTTTGCTAAAATAGAGGCCATGTTGACGCGCTTCCGCCTCCCCGACAATATCGACGAACTCAAGGCCTTATTGTCGGCGCAGTGGGCGGAAGTTCAGGCGCTTCAACAGGCCAACAATAGCCTCATCAGCGAGGCCACCACGTTAAAGCTTGAGCGCGATACGCTCAAGCAAATGGCCAGCGACGACAAGCAGGAAATTCAGCGACTGACGCTGCTTCTGGCCAAGCTAAAGCGAGCGCTCTTCGGCCAGAAGTCCGAGAAACTCACGCGGCAGATCGATCAGCTGGAACTCGAGCTCGAAGAGTTGCATATCGCCCAAGGCGTGCGCACTTCGGTCATCGAACCGGCAACTCCAGCTTCTCGTCCGGCGCCGCAGCGCCGGCCATTACCCGATCACTTGCCTCGCGATATTCAGGAATTCGCGCCTGCGACGAGCGCATGTCCTGACTGCGGCGGAGCGTGGAAACGTCTTGGCGAGGATGTCAGCGAAGTGCTCGAGCACATCCCGGCCAGCTTCCGTGTCATTCGCCAGGTTCGCCCGCGTTTAACTTGCACGTGCTGCGATCGCATGGCGCAGGCTCCCGCCCCTGGCCGGCCCATTGCACGCAGCTATGCCGGCCCAGGTCTGTTGAGCCACGTCGTCGTTTCCAAGTACCTCGATCACCAGCCGATATACCGCCAGTTCCAGATTTACGGCCGCGAAGGTGTCGAGCTGAGCGAGAGCACGTTGGGCGACTGGGTCGGGGCCGTGCATCATTTGCTTCGGCCATTGCTCGATGCGTTACACCGGCACGTATTTGCAGCCGATAAGCTGCACGCCGACGACACACCCATCGACGTCCTGATGCCCGGTAGCGGCAAGACACGGCAGGCACGTCTATGGGTTTATGTTCGTGATGATCGCCCAAGCGGAGCCAATGCCGCGCCTGCGGTCTGGTTTCGCTACTCGCCAGATCGTAAAGGCATCCACCCGCAGACGCACCTCAAGGAATTCTCCGGCATCCTGCAGGCAGATGCCTTTGCCGGCTACAACGCAGTCTATGAATCCGGACGGGTACTCGAGGCAGCATGTTGGGCGCATGCAAGACGCAAGCTGCACGATGTGCATGTTGCGCAACCGACAGCGATCACGACGCACGCTCTGGCTCAGATAGCCGAGCTGTACAAGATCGAATCAGGGATTCGAGGGAGTCCACCAGAAGCGCGACGCGCGGCACGCCAGGAACACGCCAAACCTATCGTCACCGCACTCCACGCATGGATGCGGGAGCAATTGCCAACCCTGTCGCGGAAATCCGTGACGGCAGAGGCAATCGGTTATGCGATGAATCAATGGCAGGCGCTGACGCGCTATCTGGACGACGGACGGATCGAAATCGATAACAACGCTGCGGAGCGCGCGCTGCGAGGCGTAGCTTTAGGCCGGAAAAACTATCTGTTTCTTGGTTCGGATGCGGGTGGCGAGCGGGCGGCAACGATGTACAGCTTGCTTGGTACTGCACGCCTCAATGACATCAATCCGGAAACCTACCTTCGCCACGTTCTGACAGTCATCGCGGACCACCCGGTGAATCAGGTCGACGACCTGTTGCCTTGGAACATTAAGATTTGAATCGGGAGTGGGTGGTCAGGCTGTCAATACGGTGTTGAGCGGACGCTTACTCTCGTCCGAACAGGTGGGCGCAGAGAAGAGCG
>CAISIP010000125.1 GCA_903885415.1 uncultured beta proteobacterium | reverse complement strand
CGCTGTTGCGGGCCCATCCGAGCGCCATCAGGCGCCCGGTCGTCGACTGGGGCGACGGCGACGGCCCGCGGTTCAGCGTCGGCTTCCAGGCTGACGCATGGGCGCAGCGGCTGCTCGCGGCCAGGCAAGGCGCCGCCGGGACCCAAGGGCCGGTATCTTAAAATCAACGCATGACTACTGAACACATCGACGGCGTATCCGTCGCCACCAAGGCCAGCGTTTACTTTGACGGCAAGTGCATCAGCCACACCATCACCTACCCCGACGGCCGCAAGAAATCGGTCGGCGTGGTGCTGCCATCGACACTGACATTCGGCACCGCCGCGCCGGAAATCATGGAGTGCGTCGCGGGCTACTGCGAGTACCGGTTGGCCCCAAGCGCGCCGTGGATCAGGTCATCGGCAGGCGAAAGCTTCAGCGTCGGCGCGAACACCCCGTTCGATATCCGCGTCACCGAGCCCTACCACTACATCTGCCACTACGGCTGAACGCAGGAAAGAGCGATATGGCTAGCATTCTCCAGCACCTGCCCACGGGACAGAAGGTCGGCATTGCGTTCTCGGGCGGCTTGGACACCAGCGCCGCGCTGCACTGGATGCGCAACAAGGGTGCGGTGCCCTACGCCTACACCGCGAATCTGGGCCAGCCGGACGAACCCGACTACGACGAGATACCGCGAAAGGCCATGCAGTATGGCGCCGAACGCGCGCGCCTGGTCGACTGCCGCAGCCAACTGGCGGCGGAGGGCATCGCCGCGCTGCAAAGCAGCGCGTTCCACATCTCCACTGCCGGGGTGACCTACTTCAACACCACGCCGCTGGGGCGCGCGGTAACGGGCACCATGCTGGTTTCTGCCATGCAGCAGGATGAGGTCAACATCTGGGGCGATGGAAGCACCTTCAAAGGCAACGACATCGAGCGTTTCTACCGCTACGGTCTGCTGACCAATCCGGACCTGAAGATCTACAAACCCTGGCTCGACCAGTTGTTCATCGACGAACTCGGCGGACGCGCCGAAATGTCGGCGTTTATGAGCAAGGCCGGCTTCGGCTACAAGATGTCGGCTGAGAAAGCCTATTCAACCGACTCCAACATGCTGGGCGCGACGCATGAAGCCAAGGACCTGGAACACCTGGGCAGCGCGATGCAGATCGTGCAACCGATCATGGGCGTCGCGTTCTGGCGCGACGACGTCGAGGTGCGGCGCGAACAGGTGACGGTGCGCTTCGAGGAGGGGCATCCGGTGGCGCTCAACGGCGTCGCCTTCCCGGACCTGGTTGAGCTGATGCTGGAAGCGAACCGCATCGGCGGGCGCCACGGACTGGGAATGTGCGACCAGATCGAGAACCGCATCATCGAGGCCAAGAGCCGCGGCATCTACGAGGCGCCGGGGCTGGCGCTGCTGTTCATCGCCTACGAGCGCCTGGTGACCGGCATCCACAACGAGGACACGATCGAGCAATACCGCGACAACGGCCGCAAGCTCGGGCGGCTGCTCTACCAGGGCCGCTGGTTCGATCCGCAGGCGATCATGCTGCGCGAAGCCGCCCAGCGCTGGGTGGCGCGCGCCGTCACCGGCGAGGTCACGCTGGAGCTGCGCCGCGGCAACGACTACAGCATCATGAACACCGAATCCCCCAACCTGACCTACAAGCCCGAGCGGCTGACGATGGAAAAGGGCGAGTCTGTCTTCTCGCCGCAGGACCGGATCGGCCAGCTCACCATGCGCAACCTCGACATCATCGACACGCGCGAAAAACTCGGCATCTACACCCGCACCGGCTTGCTGGCGGCCGGAGCAGGCGCTGCCATCGCCCAACTGGGGCCCAAGGGTAAGGTCTGAGCCCCATGGGCATGGCCGGGCTCAGACCACGACGGGCTCGGGTTCGAGCAAGATGCCAAAGCGCTCGTAGACGCTGGTCTGGATGGCGCGCGCCAGCGTCATCACCTCGCCCCCGGTAGCCTGCCCGCGGTTGACCAGGACCAGCGCCTGGCGTTCGTAGACAGCGGCGTTTCCGACCGATTTACCCTTCCAGCCGCAGGCCTCGATCAGCCAGCCCGCGGCCAGCTTGACTGCGCCGTCGGCCATCCGGTAGTGGACGATCCTTGGCTCGCGCTGGATGATGTCGGCGCACTGCTCGAGCGTGACCGTCGGGTTCTTGAAGAAGCTGCCCGCATTACCCAGCACCGCGGGGTCGGGCAGTTTGGCGCTGCGAATCGCGCAGACCCCATCAAAGATGCTGCGGGCACAGGGCTTGTCCAGCCCGCTCTGGGCCATTCTCCTGTCCAATTCGGCGTAGCCGAGCACCGGCTTCCAGGGCTTGGGCAAGAAGAAGCGCACCCGGGTTATCAGCACCCGATCCCGCAGACCCGGGCCGTCGTCGGGGGACTGCTTGAACACCGAATCGCGGTAGCCAAAGCGGCACTGTGCCGCGTCGAGGGTCATGCGGCGCCCGGTCTGCAGATCTACTGCGTCGAGTGATTCAAAACGGTCCTGCAGTTCAACGCCGTAGGCGCCGATGTTTTGAACCGGTGCGGCGCCCACCGTTCCTGGGATCATGGCCAGGTTTTCCAGTCCCGGGTAGCCCTGGTCCAGCGTCCATGCGACCAGCCCGTGCCAGCTCTCGCCTGCGCCCGCCTCGACCACCCATCCCTTGGCGTTTTCGCGCAACAGCTGCTTACCCATGACCTCGACCTTGAGCACCAGCGGCTTGACGTCACCCGTCAGGACGATGTTGCTGCCGCCGCCCAGCACAAATTTCGGCAGCGCCGCCAGTTCGGGGTCGCCAATGAGCGCCAGCAGGTCACCCTCGCTGCCTACCCGAACCAGCGTGTGCGCCTTGGCAACGATGTGAAATGTGTTGCAGTCCTGCAGTGGGACATTTTTCTCGACTAACATCGCGGGATTGTCGCATCGGCACCCGTGCCGCGACCCGACTTCGGAGCGGTGAGAACATGCCTACTTTTGATACGGTTTGCGAGGCCAATCTGGCCGAGGTCAAGAATGCAGTCGACAACACAGCCAAGGAAATAGGCACCCGTTTCGACTTCAAGGGGACGCCGGCTGCCATCGAAATCAAGGAAAAGGAGATCACGCTGATCGGCGACGCCGACTTCCAGCTGTCGCAGATCGAGGACATCTTGCGTAACAAGCTCACCAAACGCGGTGTCGATGTGCGTTTTTTGGACCGCGGCGACGTGCAAAAGATCGGCGGCGACAAGGTCAAGCAGGTCATCAAGGTGCGCAACGGCATCGAAACCGAGGTCAGCAAGAAGCTGCAGCGCCTGATCAAGGACAGCAAGCTCAAGGTCCAGGCTTCCATTCAGGGGGACGCGGTGCGCGTCAGTGGCGTCAAGCGCGACGACCTGCAGGCCGCGATGGCACTCATCCGCAAGGACATCGCCGACCTGCCGCTGAGCTTCACGAATTTCCGCGACTGAGCGCGCAGCGGACCCGCCACTGATGCGATAGGCGCCGAGCGAGCAAGCTAATTGGCGGGTACTACGGCATGCTGAGCGTACAAAGCGAGCACGAATACGAGGACCTGCTCGGCCTGTGGTCCGATCTCGAAGCGGGTGTCGCGGTGATCCTCGGCAGCCCGGCGGGCGTGCAGGAGTTCGCGCAGAGGGTCTGGCAATACGACCGCTGGATGCAGGATTTGCTGCGGCGCGATGCCGACGTGGGCTTGTATCTGCTGTTCCAGCTCGCGGGAAGCTCCAGCGTCGGCTACAGCGCCTCACACGCGCTGGTGTGCGCGGTACTGTGCCACCTCACCGCCATCGAGATGCAACTGGCACAGGTCGAACGCGATGCCCTGGTCCATGCGGCGCTGACGATGAACATCGCGATGACCAACCTGCAGGATGAACTCACCGGTCGGCCCGGGCCGCCTTCGAGCTTGCAGAACGACGCGATCCGGATCCACCCCGCCAAAGGCGCGATGATGCTGTCCGACATCGGCGTCGACGACGCGCTGTGGATCGGCACCGTCGCCGCCCACCACGACGAGAGCGACGAGCAGCGCGGGTTGCAGTCGCTAGAACCACCGCGGCGCCTGGCCCGCATCGTTCGGTCGGTGGACCGCTACGGCGCGATGATCAGCCCGCGCAAGGCGCGTGCAGGGCTCAGCGCGACCGACTCGATGCGCTCGGTCCTGAGCCAGCCGGGAGCTGGCGGCGAGGTGGGCCGGGCACTCGTTCGCACCGTGGGCTTGTGCCCGCCAGGCACCTATGTGCAGATGGACAACGGAGAAATCGCGGTGGTGATGCGCCGCAGCCCCAAGGCCAACCATCCGCATGTGGCGATTGTTCTGAACGAAACCGGCCAGCCCTGTGCGCAGCCACGCCTGCACCGCACCGCACAGGGTGGCCCGCAAATACGCTCGGCCATGGCGGCTGGCTCCGTGCGGGCGCGGCTGAACCACCACCTGATACTGCAACTCGGTGCCTACGCCGGACGGCAGGCCTGAACTAGGACCTTCCCGCACCGATCCTGGTTTCGGTTCCCCTTACCAGACGGCTGATATTGGGAGCGTGGCGCCACACCAGCAGCAGGCTGATAACGCTGATCCCCAGCAGCACCGACTTTTCGCTGTACCAGGCCAGCCCATCGCCAAAAGCGTAATAGACCGGTGCGAACAGCGCCGCTACCAGCGAGGCGAGCGAGGAATAGCGGAAAAAATAAGCGACGATCAGCCAGCTGGCGCAAGCGCCCAGACCCAGCGCCCAATGCACGCCAAACAGCACGCCCAGTGCGGTCGCAACGCCCTTGCCGCCTTGAAAGCCGAAGTACAGCGGAAACAAGTGGCCGGCAAAGGCGGCTAGGCCGACCATGGCCAGTGTGCCATCGCCCAGGCCCCAGTCCCGGCCATAGCTCGCCACCAGCATGACCGGTAGCCATCCCTTGGCGCCGTCGAGCAGCAAGGTCACGACCGCCGCCGGCTTGCTACCCGATCGCAGCACATTGGTCGCACCCGGATTCTTGCTGCCGTAGCTGCGCGGGTCCTTCAGCCCCATCGCACGGCTTACGATGACTGCGAACGATAGCGAACCCATAAGGTAGGCGGCCAGCGCCGCGAGTATCGGAAAGTAACTTTGGAATGCATCCATAGGGGCTCCTATTTTTCCAGCGCGCATGGCACGGCGTGTGCGCCAACCAAATGCAGGCATTGTGCAGGGACTATCCCGACCCCATAACCCGGCCTAGCCTGAATCAGGAAGCGCGCGGCCATGCTCAGCAGCGGCCCGGGCGATGCGCGGCGCGCGCCTCCTCCTGCAGGCGCAGCACCCGGCGCTGCACCTTGCCGGTGGTTGTCATCGGAAGTTCGGCCACAAACTCGATTTCCTTGGGGTATTCGTAGGGCGCCAGCTGCCCGCGCACATGCGACTGCAGTTGCGCCACCAGCGCAGCGTCGAAGCGACTCGCGCCGTCCACCTGACGCGCCCGTTGGGCGGCCCATTCGACCGACAACACCACATAAGCCTTAACCAGCGCGCCGCGCTCGCGGTCGGGCTTGGGAACCACCGCAGCGTTCAGCACCGCCGGATGCTTGACCAGGCAGTTCTCGATTTCGCCCGGGCCGATGCGGTAACCGGCGGACTTGAACAGGTCGTCCTTGCGGCCCTCGTACCAGAGGTAGCCATCGGCGTCGCGCCGCGCCAAGTCGCCGGTACAGCACCAGTCGCCGACGTACTTGGCTGCGGTCGAGGCCGGATTCTTCCAGTAACCAAGGAAAAATACCGGGTTGGGCTGACCGTGCAGATCAAAGCGGTTCAACGCCACATCGCCAGACTCGCCAACGGCGCACTCGCTGCCGTCTTCCCGGATCACCGCGACCCGGTGCCCCGGATAGGCCCGGCCCATGCTGCCGGGTCTGGCCGGCCAGCCGACGCCCGATTGCGTCGCGCCGTTCATGGCGCAGTTGCCGACGATGTAGTTGATTTCGGTCTGCCCGAACATTTCGTTGACTGTCACGCCGAGCTCATCCCGGCAATACGCGAACACCGCGTCGCCGACCGCTTCACCCGCGCTCATCAGCGCCTGCAGACAGAGCTTGAATTCGTCGCGCGGATGCGCAAAGGCCTTCATCATCGCCTTGAGCGCGGTCGGAAAGAGGAAGCTGTGGGTGACCGCGTAGCGCTGCAGGATTTCAAATGCCACTTGCGGACTGAAGCGGCCACTGTAGGCCACGATGGGACGCCCGAAGTACAGCGACGGAAGCAGCGCGTCCATCAGCCCGCCGGTCCAGGTCCAGTCGGCGGGCGACCAGAAGACGCTGCTCGACGGCGCATCCGGATTGCGCGGGTCGAAGCCGAACCAGTTCTGGCTGCAGACGAAGCCGCTGAGGTTGCCGATCAGCGCCCGGTGCGGTATCAGCGCGCCCTTGGGCTGGCCGGTGGTGCCGCTGGTATAGATCAATACTGCGGCCTCTTCGGCACGCGTAGGACAGGGTTCGAAATCCGCCGATTGCTGCGCCAGCAACGCGTCGAAATCCAGGTGCGGGTCCGATCCCAAGGGGCCGACCCGGATCACGCTGGCCAGTACCGGGCAGTTCTGCCGCACGCCGGCCAGGCCCTCGATAGCGCCCGCATCGCAAATCGCAGCCACGGCCTCGCTGTCGTACAGCCGGTATTCCAGCGCGTCCGGGCCGAACAGCGTCGACAGCGGCATCGCCACCGCGCCCATCTGCAGCACTGCGATATAGGCCACGGCGGTCTCGAAGCGCTGCGGCAGGACAATCGCGACCCGGTCGCCGCGCGCGACGCCCAGCGCAGTCAGCGCGTTCGATAGTCGGTTCGCGCTGCGTTGCAGGTCCGCATAGCTATGGTCTTGCCGGCGCGCATGCGTGCCGTCGGCGTGGACCGCGATGCGGTGG
>CAISIP010000124.1 GCA_903885415.1 uncultured beta proteobacterium | reverse complement strand
CTAAAGATAAGGTCGAAGCGTGGTCTGGAAGTACGTTCTAGCCACCAACTAAAAGGATCACTATGTCCGCACTAATACCAGCATTGATTTCCCTGTTACAAGGACAGATGGGCGGCGGCGGTGGTGGTGGCGGCGGAAAGCCACCGAAGACACCGCAGGAGATTAGCGATGCCTATTACGAAAAGTTAATTACTTCTGGAAAGATATACGGCAAGAACGATACCCCTGACTATCAAAGCCCGGTACTTCCCAACGACCTAGGCAAAGAAATGCTACAGGCGTTTCCGCCCAAACACGGGGAGAAGTGACCATGTTTGGTATTGGTGGCGGTCTGCTTGGTGGCTTGATGGGTGGTGGTGGCAAGAGCAGCAGCATGCCCAAGTACGCTGCGCGCGCACCGCAGTCCATCACCCCGCCCCCTGCACCCGAGGCAGAGGCTGCGCCAGCCGCGCCAACACCCACTCCCGAGCCAGTCGCGCAGCCAGCGGAGCAAGCCCTGTCTCAGATCGCACCAGCGCAGGTTTCCAAGGGGCAACCAAGTCCTGTCTCTGGGCTGCTCGACACCGCGCCGCCTGTGGCCTCTCAGCCGAAGATGCCAGACTCGACACCGATCCCAGAGCAAGTCGCCAATCGCAGCGCCACACCAGCACCCACAGCCCCGCAAGCAGAGGATTCTTTTGGCGCAATCCCCATGCTTCACAAGACCGACCTGTTAAAAAATCAACTACTCGATTCTGGCAACAACCGCATCCAGATGCCGTTCCAATCAGGGATGCCCGACAAGCACTTTGACACCAGCGGTAGTGACTGGACTCCACCAATGGGCCTGTCCTACCGTCAGTCAAGCACAATCGATCAGATGCCATCGCGAAAGTACGGCAAATGAATGCCGCCCAAATCCTAGCGCGTTCAGCAGCAGCATCCATGCCTGCGCAACAGAGGAGACAGCCCGAGGAGAGCCTCATGTCTGCCGCTGAACTTGAGGCAAACCTCGCAGACCTGCAAAGCAAGAGCGAGGGTACGCTTGGTACGCTTGGTCGCGTGATTGATACACCGGGCGCGATTGTCCGAGGTGCTGTGGTGGGCAAGCCATTCTCTGGCTTCGGCTGGGGGGATGACTCGCGCGTGTCTGGGCAAGAGTTGCTTGAGCATTTCGGCCTGCTGGGAAAAAACACATCGGGTTGGAAGAGGACGCTGGGCGGTTTCGCCGCCGAAGTCGCCACCGACCCCCTTGCCCTTCTCGCTGGCCCGCTGAAAGCTCTTGGCAAGGCAGGTGAGATCGGAGAACTCGCAGGGCTTATGCGGCACGCGCCTGCTGCGGCAGCCAAGGTACTAGGCCCAGCGGCTAACACCACTCGCACCGGCAAAGGCACGATCAAGTTCCTTGAAAACCTCCTGCCCAATGGCGCTGCATTGAATCCCGGCAACCTAGCGATCAGGCCGCTTGTCGGCCCGCGCGTTGCGCAGAACACGATTGACATTCAGCAACTCATCAACGCTTCGCCAGACCCAGCAAAGGCACTGAAGGCTGTGCAAGCAGCGTTGCGAGCGAAGAACCTGACGATGGATGCAATCAAGGGACAGAAGCTTGGCGGAAGCCTGCGGTTCCAAGTGGGTGAAGGGAAACTCATACCTCCCCTCATGTGGTCGCCGCGCGGCAAGACAGCAATGAAAGCGCTTGACGCAATGGATGCAGTGGGCAATGCATTCGACTGGTCGCCATTGGCACGCGCCACATCCGCTGTGTTCGATGACCGAGTGGGTGGTCGATACAATTCGCTCAGTCAGCTAGGCGGCTTGCGCCGCGATGCACGACTCGCGGCAAACGTAGGGGCTGCTAGTGAGGCTTTCACTGACCATGTGCTGAAGGTCAACCG
>CAISIP010000123.1 GCA_903885415.1 uncultured beta proteobacterium | reverse complement strand
CGTCGACGGCGACGGCGAGGTGACGGGCGAGGACGGTGCTGGCGAAAAAGACCCGATGTACGACCAGGCGGTCGAGGTGGTACTGAAGAACCGCCGGGCCAGCATCTCGCTGGTGCAACGCCACCTCAAGATCGGTTACAACCGCGCTGCCCGGCTCGTCGAGGACATGGAAAAGGCTGGCCTGGTGAGTGCGATGAGCGGCAGCGGCCAGCGCGACATACTGGTTCCGGCCAGGGCCGAGTGAACGCCGTGGTGCATGGCCTGGCCGTAGCGCTGGCCTGCGCACTTGCCGCAGGATCGGCAAGTGCCGGCGGCCTGGAAAGCCTGGAGGCCTTCCTCAAGACCGTTTCGAGCGGACGCGCCGAATTCACCCAGGTGGTGACGATGCCAGCGCGCGACGGGCAGGCGGCGCGCACAAAAAGCTCCAGCGGTAGTTTCGAGTTCTCGCGACCCAACCGTTTTCGCTTCAGCTACCGCAAGCCCTTTGAACAGACCATCGTCGCCGACGGCCAGACGCTGTGGCTGTATGACGCCGACCTCAACCAAGTGACGGCACGCAAGCAGGCGCAGACGCTCGGCGCCACGCCGGCAGCGCTGATCGCTGCGGCGCCCGACCTGCGTGCGCTGCAGGCCGAATTCAGCCTGCAGGCCGCCCCCGCGCAGGAGGGCATGGACTGGGTGCTTGCGACGCCCAAGGCCAAGGAGGGGCAACTGCAAAGTGTCCGTCTGGGCTTTAGCATCGGTGGGCCGGTTGCGGCCTTGTCGGTGCTCGAAATCATCGACAGCTTTGGCCAGCGCTCGGTGCTGCGCTTTGGTCAGGTCGAGGTCAACCCGGCGCTCGCGGCTTCGACCTTTGTATTCAAGCCGCCGCCGGGCGCGGACCTGCTGCGCCAGTGATGCGTTCGAGCGCGCCGCCGCCGCTGCATGTTCCGCTGGCCGAAAGGCTGCGTCCCTCGAGCCTGGGCGAGGTGGTGGGCCAGCAGCACCTGGTGGGCCCGGGCCAGGCGCTGCGCGTCGCATTCGAGTCGCGCCGGCCGCACAGCTGCATCCTGTGGGGTCCTCCGGGTACCGGCAAGACCACGCTGGCGCGTCTGATGGCGGGCGCCTTCGACGCGAGCTTCGTCACCATCAGCGCGGTACTCGGCGGCGTCAAGGAGATTCGCGAGGCGGTCGAACAGGCGTCGGTGCTGGCAGGCCAGGGCCGCCAGACCATCGTATTTGTCGACGAGGTGCACCGCTTCAACAAGGCGCAGCAGGACGCCTTCTTGCCGCATGTCGAAAGCGGCCTTTTTACCTTCATCGGCGCGACGACCGAGAACCCCTCGTTCGAGGTTAATTCGGCCCTGCTGTCGCGCGCGGCGGTCTATGTGCTGCAGCCGCTGTCGGACACCGATCTGGCCGCCATCGTCGCCCGGGCCCATGCGGTCGGTGTGCCGAACCTGGAACCGGCGGCGCAAAACCGCCTGATCGCTTACGCGGATGGCGACGCGCGCCGACTGCTCAACACCCTGGAGACGCTCGCGGTGGCAGCAGCAGCGCAGCGCCTGGCGCTGATCAGTGATGGCTGGTTGTTGCAGGTGCTCGGCGAGCGAATGCGACGCTATGACAAGGCCGGCGACCAGTTTTACGACTCGATCAGCGCGCTGCACAAGTCGGTGCGCGGGTCCGACCCCGACGCCGCGCTGTACTGGTTTGTTCGCATGCTCGACGGCGGCGCCGACCCGCGTTACCTGGCGCGCCGGATGCTGCGAATTGCCAGCGAGGACATTGGTCTGGCCGACCCGCGCGCGCTGCGGCTGTCGCTGGATGCGGCCGAGGTATTTGAGCGCCTGGGAAGCCCCGAGGGGGAGCTCGCGCTGGCGCAGTGCCTGGTCTACCTGGCGATGGCCCCCAAATCGAACGCGGTCTACAAGGCCTTCAACGAGGCCCGCGCGCTGGTGCGGCGCGAAGGCACGCGACCGATTCCGATCCACCTGCGCAATGCGCCGACGCAGTTGATGAAGGACCTGGATCACGGACGCGGTTACCGTTACGCGCACGACGAGCCAGACGCTTTCGCCGCCGGCGAGAACTACCTGCCCGAGGGCATGGCGGCGCCCGACTGGTACCGTCCGGTCGAGCGCGGGCTGGAGATCCGCATCGCCGAGAAGCTGCGCGAACTCCGGAGTCGCAACAAGGCCGCCGGCTGAGCCATTTTCGCAGGCGTGGGGGACCGCAGGCCGCACTCGCTTGGCGGCGTCAAGGGTAAACACTCGCGCAGGGCGTGGCGCGGGCGATGGCCGCTCAGTAGAATCCAAGGCAATACAAGGTCCCCCGGGCCAGACCCGCGAGGGCCCGTATCGGGTGCGACGGCGTCGTCCGATGCGGAATTAGATGCAACAAGGGGGGCTTGGCGCGTGGACATTTTTCTCCAGCAGCTCATCAATGGTCTGGTGCTTGGCAGCGTCTATGCGCTGGTGGCGCTCGGTTACACCATGGTCTACGGGATCATCCAGCTGATCAACTTTGCCCACGGCGAGGTGCTGATGGTCGGCGCGCTGACTGCCTGGACCGTCGCCGGCGGGCTGAGCGACACTTTTCCCGAACTCGCCCCCTGGCTGGTGCTGGTAGCGGCGACGTTGGTCGCGTGCACCGTCTCCGCGGCGCTGAATTTCGCCATCGAGAAAATCGCCTACCGGCCTTTGCGCAATTCGCCGCGACTCGCGCCGCTGATCACCGCCATCGGCATGTCGCTGCTGTTGCAGACCTTGGCGATGATCGTATGGAAGCCTAACCCCAAGCCCTTTCCCAACCTGCTGCCGGTGACACCCTATGAAATCGCCGGCGCCGTGATCTCGCCGACGGATCTGCTGATCCTTTCGCTGACCGCGATCTTGCTGGTGCTGCTGGTCTGGCTGGTCAACTACACCTCGCTCGGGCGTGCGATGCGCGCGACCGCCGAGAATCCGCGCGTCGCGGCGCTGATGGGTGTGAAGCCCGACGTGGTGATATCGGCGACCTTTGTCATTGGCGCCGTGCTGGCCGCCATTGCCGGAATCATGCTGGCGATGAAATACGGGACAGTGCAGCACGCGATGGGTTTCCTGCCAGGGCTAAAGGCATTCACCGCTGCGGTCTTTGGCGGTATCGGCAACCTCTCCGGGGCCGTCGTCGGAGGCATCCTGCTGGGCCTGATCGAGGCGCTGGGCTCTGGCTATATCGGCGCCCTTACTGGCGGCGTACTCGGCAGCCACTATTCGGAGATTTTTGCCTTCATCGTTCTGATCGTGATCCTGACGCTGCGACCGTCGGGCCTGCTGGGCGAACGCGTGGCCGACCGGGCCTGAGGAGTTGCAAGCGATGAAACACCACAAGGTTTTTCTCTGCGTCGCCGCTGGCCTGGGACTGATCCTGCTGCCGATGGGCTTGCAGGTTTTCGGCAACGCCTGGGTGCGCATTGCCGATACCGCCTTGCTCTATGTGCTGCTGGCCATCGGTCTGAACATCGTCGTAGGCTACGCCGGCCTGCTGGATCTCGGCTATGTCGCCTTCTTCGCCGTCGGCGCCTATCTCTATGCCCTGATGGCGTCGCCGCACCTCACGCAGACCTTCCCCGCGATCGCCGCGATATTTCCCAACGGCCTGCACACGCCGCTGTGGCTGATACTTCCGCTGGCGGCCGCAGTGGCCGGGCTGTTTGGCGTCTTGCTGGGTGCGCCGACCCTCAAACTGCGCGGCGACTACCTGGCCATCGTGACGCTGGGCTTTGGCGAGATCATCCGGGTATTCCTGAACAACCTCGACCATCCGGTCAACATCACCAATGGCCCCAAGGGGCTGAGCGGGATTGACCCCTTCAGCTTTTTCGGCGTCAGCATGGGAAAACCTTTCGCCATTGGCGGCTTTGAACTAAGTTCGGTCTCGATGTACTACTACCTGTTTTTGTCGCTGGTGCTGCTGAGTATTTTGATGAGCCACCGGTTGGCCGACTCGCGCGTGGGCCGTGCCTGGATGGCGATTCGCGAAGACGAGATTGCCGCCAAGGCGATGGGCATCCATACGCGCAACCTCAAACTGCTGGCTTTTGGCATGGGAGCGTCTTTTGGCGGCGTCAGCGGTGCGCTGTTCGCATCGTTCCAGCGCTTTGTGTCGCCCGAGTCCTTCACGCTGATGGAGTCGGTGATGATCGTCGCCATGGTCGTTCTCGGCGGCTTGGGCCATCTGCCGGGCGTGGTGCTGGGCGCGCTGCTGCTGGCGGCGTTGCCCGAAGTGCTGCGCTATGTCGCCAGCCCACTGCAGGACTTCAGCGGCGGACGGCTCGACGCGTCGATCCTGCGCCAATTGCTGATCGCGTTGGCGATGATCGTCGTGATGCTGCTGCGCCCGCGTGGGCTGTGGCCCAGCCCTGAGCGCGGCAAGTCGATGGCGAGCAGGCTTTGAGGGCCGGCCCATGACAGACACCATTCTCAGGGTCGCGGGCATCTCCAAGCGCTTTGGTGGGCTGCAGGCGCTCAGCGACGTTGGCATTACCATCGCGCGCGGTCAGGTCTACGGACTGATCGGCCCTAATGGCGCGGGCAAGACCACCTTCTTCAACGTCATTACCGGCTTGTATACCCCGGACAGCGGAAGCTTTGAGCTGGCCGGAAAGCCTTACCAACCCAAGGCGGTGCACGAGGTCGCCAAGGCCGGCATCGCCCGCACGTTTCAGAACATCCGGTTGTTCGCCGAGATGACGGCGCTGGAAAACGTGATGGTCGGTCGCCACATCCGTACCCGCTCGGGCCTGATCGGTGCACTGTTTCGCACGGCGACGTTCAAGCGCGAAGAGGCGCAGACAGGGCAGCGCGCGCACGAGCTGCTCGACTATGTGGGCATCGGAAAGTTCGCCGACTACAAGGCCCGTACGCTGAGCTACGGAGACCAGCGTCGACTGGAAATAGCGCGCGCGCTGGCGACCGACCCCCAGCTGATTGCGCTCGACGAACCGGCGGCCGGGATGAACGCCACCGAGAAGCAGCAACTCCGGCTGCTGATCGACAAGATCCGCCAGGACCAGCGCACGATCTTGCTGATTGAGCACGACGTGAAGCTGGTGATGGGACTGTGCGACCGCGTCACCGTGCTCGACTACGGGCGCCAGATTGCCGAGGGTGCGCCGGCCGAGGTGCAGCGCAATGACAAGGTGATCGAGGCCTACCTCGGCACAGGGGCCCATTGACATGGCAGGCGCACTACTCAAGGTCAGCGGTCTCAAGGTTTCCTACGGCGGCATACAGGCCGTCAAGGGAATCGATCTGGAGGTGAACGAGGGTGAACTTGTTAGCCTGATCGGCTCTAACGGCGCCGGCAAGACGACGACGATGAAGGCCATTACCGCCACGCTGGACCTCTGCGGCGGCGATATCGAATACCTTGGCCGCAGCATCCGGGGCCAGGGACCCTGGGATCTGGTGCGCCAGGGACTCGCCATGGTGCCCGAGGGCCGCGGCGTGTTCGCGCGCATGACGATCATGGAAAACCTGCAGATGGGCGCCTATGTGCGCCGCGACACGGCGGCCATCGCGTCCGACGCCGAGCGCGTCTTTTCGATTTTTCCACGGCTGCAGGAGCGGCGCGACCAGCTCGCAGGCACCATGTCCGGCGGCGAACAGCAGATGCTGGCGATGGGGCGCGCGCTCATGAGCCGGCCGCGCGTGCTGCTGATGGACGAGCCATCGATGGGCCTGGCGCCGATCATGGTCGACAAGATATTCGAGGTGGTTCGCGAGGTCTACGCGCAGGGCGTCACCATCCTGCTGGTCGAGCAGAACGCCAGCCGCGCGCTGGGCATTGCCAACCGCGCCTATGTGATGGAGTCCGGCCTGATCACCATGGACGGCGACGCCAAGCAGCTGTTACAGGACCCCAGGGTCCGGGCGGCATACCTCGGCGAGTAGGCGCGCGAACCGCAGTCTGTTGCGGTCTTGTGGCGCCTGTCGCACTCAGCCTGTGGCGCGTGGCAGGTGAGCGGCGATCAGGTGGCCGGCGATCGAGAAACCGGTTGGCGGCACCTTGGGAAATGGGTCGTGCGGGCCGTACCAGTGGGCCTCCGCGATTTCGTTTTCGTCGACGATGATCTCGCCGCTGACATATTCGGCCGTGAAGGCGATCATCAATGAATGCGGGAAAGGCCACGGCTGGCTGCCGAAGTACGACACGTCGCGCACCTTGAGCCCCACTTCCTCGAACACCTCGCGGTGCACCGCGTCCTCGATCGACTCGCCCGCCTCCAGGAAGCCCGCCAGCGCAGTGAAAAACTGCGTCGGCGAATTGGCGTGGCGCGCCAGCAGCACCGAGTCGCCCCTCTTGATTAGCACCATCATGGCTGGCGATATCCGCGGGTAGGCAACCTCTGCGCAGACGGGGCAACGCAGGCAGCGCTCGCCCGGAACATGCGCGGTCGGCGTCGCGCAGGCGCCGCAGAAGCGGTGCGTGCGCGCCCATTCGGCGATCTGGTAGGCGCGGCCGGCAACCGCCACCAGTTCGTCGGGCAGCGTGCCAAAGAGTCCGCGTAGACGGCGAAAACCATAGCCCTCGGCCGGCGCGCTGCCCTTGGCAAGCCAGGCGGTCTGGCAATAGCTTTCGCCGAGCAGTCCCACCGGGAAGAAATCCTTGTCCTGCAGGCCCAGTTGATCGAGCTCACGGTGCCCGGGAAGCGCTAGATCGTCCGCTCGCAGCAGCAGCGCATCGCCGCAAAAAACCAGATTCAGCGGCGCTGCGTGCTGCTGCGCTACCAGGAGGGGGACGAAGTTGATGGGCGTTTGGAGCATGGGGATTGCAACAGGGACCCTATTTGGCCCAACTGTCCTTCAGGCTTACAGACAGGTTGAATACCAGCCGGTTCGGCGCATGGTCGACCCGGTCGGCGACGAAATAGCCGTGGCGTTCGAATTGAAATTTGTCGTCGGCGCGCGCGTTCGCCAGCGATGGCTCGACCACAGCGCGCACCACCTTCAGGCTGTCGGGGTTCAGGCTGGCCAGGAAATCACGCCCGCCCGCGTCGGGCTGCGGCTCGGTGAACAGCCGGTCGTAAAGGCGCACTTCTGCTTCCAGACTGTCAGCGACCGATACCCAGGTGACGACCCCCTTGACCTTGACCGCGTCGGATCCAGGTGTTCCGCTCTTGGTGTCGGCGACCAGCGCCGCCTGCACTTGCACCACGGCGCCGGTGGCGTCCTTGGTGCATCCGGTGCACTCGATCACATGGCCATATTTCAGCCGCACCCGGTTGCCCGGAAAAAGGCGGAAGAAACCTTTCACGGGCATTTCCTCGAAGTCGCCGCGCTCGATCCACACTTCACGCGCGAGCTTGAAGTGGCGCCGTCCTAGCGCCGGCACATGCGGATGCACTGGCGCGCTGCAGTCGTCGGTGGCAGCGTCACCGCCCATCAACGCCCCCCAGTTTGTGATGACCAGTCTAAGCGGGTCCAGCACCGCCATCGCCCGCGGCGCCGAGCCATCGAGCGTCTCGCGCAGGCAGCCTTCGAGCGTGCTGTAGTCGGTCCAGCCGCCCGCTTTGCTGGTTCCGGTGCGCTCGGCCATCAGCCGCAGGCTCTCGGGTGTATAGCCGCGCCGGCGCAGCCCGACCAGCGTCGGCATGCGGGGGTCGTCCCAGCCGTCGACCCGGCCCTCCTGCACCAGGGCTGCAAGTTTGCGCTTGCTGGTGATCACATAGCTCATGTTCAGCCGGGCGAACTCGTATTGGCGCGGCGCCGGGGCGTGCAGCAGGCCGCCGTCGACCAGCGCCTGCAGCAGCCAGTCGTACCAGGGCCGCTGGTCCTCGAATTCCAAGGTGCAGATGCTGTGCGTGATCTGCTCGAGCGCATCCTCGACCGGGTGCGCGAACGCGTACATCGGGTAGATGCACCACTTGTTGCCGGTGTTGTGGTGCTCGGCGCGGCGTATCCGGTAGATGGTCGGATCGCGCAGATTGATGTTGGGGCTGGCCATGTCGACCTTCGCGCGCAGCACCATCGAACCGTCCGGGTGCATCGCGTCGCGCATTTCCCGAAAGCGCTGCAGGTTGTGCTCCGGTGTGCGTTGGCGAAACGGGCTGTCGACGCCGGGCCTGCCGAAGTCGCCGCGGTTTAGCCGCATGTCTTCGGCGCTTTGTTCGTCGACGTAGGCGCGGCCCGAGGTGATCAGGTACTCTGCTGCCCGGTACATGAAGTCGAAGTAGTCGCTGGCGTGAAACAGGTGGCTTTCGCCGTTAGCCTGCCAGTCAAAACCGAGCCAGTGAACCGCGTCGATGATGCCGTCGACGAATTCCTGCTCCTCCTTCTCCGGGTTGGTGTCGTCGAAGCGCAGGTGGCAGACGCCCCCATAGTCGCGCGCCAGGCCGAAGTTCACGCAGATGCTCTTGGCATGGCCTATGTGCAGGTAGCCGTTGGGCTCGGGCGGAAAGCGGGTTCTTATCGTCGCCAGGTCGGGCTTGCCCGCTGCATGGTGCGCGCCGTCGCCAGGGCTGCCTCCCCACCTGCGCCCGGCGTAGGTTCCGGCCGCCAGGTCGGATTCGATCACCTGGCGCAGAAAGTTGCTCGGCTTGAGCGCCTCGGGCGCGTCGGCATGTGGAGGGACAGGCTTACTCATGCGGCGATTTTATGCGTCCGGACAGTCTGCTCCGAGGGGCTGCGTCGGGCCCGATGCCGGCGGCGATAATCGCTGCTCGACCGACGCGACGAAGAGGCCCTGCGCGCGGGGGTCGCTGCCGAGCAATGGGTTTCAAGGAGCGTACGTGGATTTCGTTGTGCTGGCCAAGGCGGCCGTCATGGGCATCGTTGAGGGGCTCACCGAGTTCCTGCCGATATCCTCTACCGGCCACCTGATCCTAGCGGGCGCCCTACTCGGCTTCGACGACGCCAAGGGCAAGGTGTTCGACATCGCGATTCAGTCCGGAGCGATTCTGGCGGTGGTGATCGTCTACTGGCAAAAACTGCGCGACACGCTGCTGGCGCTGCCGACGCAGCGCCAGGCGCAGCGCTTCGCGCTCCATGTGCTGGTCGCATTCATGCCGGCAGCCATCCTGGGTCTGTTGTTTGGCAAGGCGATCAAGCAGCACCTGTTTACGCCGGTGGTCGTCGCGAGCACCTTCATTGTGGGCGGCTTCATCATCCTGTGGGCTGAAAGGCGCCAGCGTCTGGCAACAGCGCCGCCGCGCATCGACGAGGTCGACGCGATGACGGCGTTGGACGCGTTCAAGGTCGGACTGGCGCAGTGCCTGGCGATGATTCCGGGAACCAGTCGCAGTGGGGCGACCATCATTGGCGGCATGCTGCTGGGTCTGTCGCGCAAGGCAGCGACCGAATTTTCTTTTTACCTGGCGATCCCGACGCTCGTCGGCGCCGGTGCCTACAGCTTGTACAAGGAGCGCGACCTGCTGGAACTGTCGGATCTGCCGATGTTCGGCGTGGGGCTGATGCTGTCCTTCGCGAGCGCCTGGCTATGCATACGCTGGCTGCTGCGCTATATCGCGACGCACAGCTTTGCCGGCTTTGCCTGGTACCGCATCGGCTTTGGCGTTGTCGTGCTGGCCACCGCCTGGAGCGGCGACGTCCGCTGGTCGCCTTAGGGCTTCGCTATGGAACGCTTTCGAGGTTGAGCAGCGCCGCTTCAATGGCGGCCGCGCAGGCCAGCGGCCTTTCCATTGGGAACAAGTGGCTGCCGTCGACCATCGTGATGCGCCCGCCGGTTAGCTTTTCGGTCAGCGCCATGCCGACCCGTTTCATTTCCTGCGAATGCAATCCGCCGATGAAAGCCACCGGACACTTCAGCGGATGGCGCCGGATGAGTCGGTCTAAATTGTCGGGCAGGGTGTTGTAGATCGCGGTTTCCACATCGCGGTCGAAACTCAGCACGCGCTGCCCCGCCGTTTGATGGGTACCGAACTCCACATAGTCGCGCAACACTTGCGGGTCCCAGCGTGCAAAAGCCTTTTTGCCGCGCAAATGCGCAAGGACCGCGTCGCTGTCGGGCCAGCTGGTACGTCGGCGCCGGCTGATTGCACCGGGCGACACTGCGCCGACCATTTGCGCGCCCTTGACCATACCCAGCGCCGTGGCGCGCCAGCCACCGATCAACGGCGCGTCGACCAGCAGCACGCCGCGCGCGATGCCCGGATGGCGCGCCGCCGCCATTAGGCTTAAAAAGCCGCCCAGCGAGTGGCCGACCAGAAACGCCGGCTCGCCGGCCCGGTCGACCTCGGACGTCGCGAAGTCCGCCAACTGCTGCACCAGATGCGGCCAGTTGTCGGTTGCCGGGTACTGCGGCGCGTGGCCGAACTTCTCGACCGCCCGCACTTTGAAGCCGCGCGCGCGCAGGTACTTGAAAAGAAGCCGGTAGGTGCCAGCCGGAAAGCTATTCGCGTGCGAGAAGACGATCAACGCCATCCGAGCCGCCCGTCCTGCGTCGCCTTGCGCAACGCGCAGCCGCTCATCGCGCGTCCTCGCGGGCCAGCTTCTTGAGCGCGTACAGCGCGTCGAGTGCCTCGCGGGGAGTCAGTGCGTCGGGGTCCATCGCCGCCAGGCCGGACTCGAGTGCGCTCGGACCGGCGGGCTCTGCGCCTGGCGGCGGTGCAAACAGGTCGACCTGCGTCTGGCTGATGCTGGCGTTGCGCTCCAGCGCGGCAAGCGTCTGCTGCGCATGGTGCAGCACCGCAGCCGGAACGCCCGCCAGGCGGGCCACCTGGATGCCGTAGCTGCGGCTTGCCGGCCCCGGCGCGATCTCGTGCAAGAACACGATATCGCGGCCCGACTCGGCCGCGCTCACGTGCACATTGAGCGCCCTGTGGTGTTTGAGCGGGAATTCGGTGAGCTCGAAATAATGGGTCGCGAACAGCGTGAAGGCCTGCGTCCTGTCGTGCAGCTGGGTGGCAATGGCAGACGCCAATGCGAGCCCGTCAAAGGTCGAGGTGCCGCGGCCGATTTCGTCCATCAGGACCAGCGAGTTCGGCGTGGCGCGGTGCAGGATCTGCGCCGCCTCGGTCATCTCGAGCATGAAGGTCGACTGCGCGTTGGCCAGATCGTCGGCGGCGCCGATGCGGGTATGAATGGCGTCGACCGGACCCAGGCGGCAGGCGTCTGCCGGCACATAGCTTCCCATCGCCGCGAGCAGGACGATGATCGCCACCTGCCGCATATAGGTCGACTTGCCGCCCATGTTCGGGCCGGTAATGACCTGCATGCGCTGGCGCGCGTCCAGGTTGGTATGGTTGGCGATAAAGGCGCCCGCGCTGGTCTCGGCCAAGCGCGCCTGCACCACCGGATGGCGGCCGGCGCGGATGTCGATGCAGGGCTCGTTCACAAACTGCGGCGCGCACCAAGCCAGCGTCAGCGAGCGCTCGGCCAGCGCACACAGCGCGTCAAGCGCCGCCAGCGCGCGCGCCACCCGCGTCAGTGCCGCCACATGGGGCTGCAACTGCTCCAGCAACGATTCGTAGAGCCACCTTTCGCGCGCCAGCGCACGTTCCTGCGCGCTGAGCGCCTTGTCCTCGAAAGCCTTGAGCTCGGGTGTGATGAAGCGTTCGGCGTTTTTGAGCGTCTGACGGCGTCGGTAGTCGGGTGGCACCTTGTCCACTTGACCCTGGGTGACCTCGATATAAAAGCCGTGCACCTTGTTGAACTGCACCCGCAGGTTG
>CAISIP010000122.1 GCA_903885415.1 uncultured beta proteobacterium | reverse complement strand
CGCTGCGGCCCAGGGCGAACCGGACCGTCCGGCCGATACGATACCCGCCGTGGCCCCGCCCTCGCCAGCGGCTGCAACCTACGCAGAACCGGAGCAGGCGGTTGCCGATCCGAGCCCGCCCGAGCTGGCCATGCAGGCACAACCCAGCAGCGCCGTGAACCGGTTTCAGGACGTGGTCTCGGGCCAATTCGACGCCGATGAGGAAAACGGCGAAGCCGTGCCTGTAAAGCGCGTGCTTGCGCCGATGGCGGAGAGCCCCAAGCTGCATAAGGTGCTGGCGCAGGCGGGAATGGGTTCCAGGCTGGAGATGGAACAACTCATCATGGAGGGGCGCATCACCGTTAATAACGAGCCAGCCCATATTGGCCAGCGCATCCAGCACGGCGATCATGTCAAGGTCAACGGAAAGCCGATCCGTTTCAGGGTCGACCCGCCAGCAGCCAGGGTGATCGCGTACCACAAGCCGGTCGGCGAGGTGGTCACCCACGACGACCCGCAAAACCGACCGACGGTGTTCCGTCGACTGCCCAAGCTGCAGCAGGGAAAATGGCAGTCGGTAGGGCGCCTTGACCTCAACACCGAGGGCCTGCTGCTGTTCACCAGTTCGGGCGAACTGGCCAACAATTTGATGCACCCGCGCTTTGGCCTGGAGCGTGAATACGCGGTTCGGGTGCTCGGAGCGCTCAGCAACGATGAGAAGAAAAAGCTGCTGGAAGGCGTGCGGCTTGACGACGGTCCGGCGCACTTTGCATCGATCGAGGACGGCGGAGGAGAGGGCTCGAATTGCTGGTATCGGGTCACTATCGCCGAAGGGCGCAACCGGGAAGTCCGGAGGATGTTTGAAGCCGTCGGCCATGCGGTCAGCCGGCTGATCCGCATCCGATACGGCGCCATGATGCTGCCGCGCGGGCTCAAGCGCGGCGCCTGGATGGAACTCGATGCGGGTGATATCGGCGCGTTGCGACAAGCTTCGGGAAGCCGCGACGCCATGGTCGGCGACTCGGCACGAGCGCCATCGCGTCCCGAAACCGGCGGGCGGGGTGCTGCGAACGGGCGCCGACGGGGGGTACGTCCCAGTGCCTCAGCGCAAGCGCCCGATCGGCAGCCCAATGGACGCGGCAACGGCCAGCGCGGGGGACAACGCAATCCGCAGCCAGGACGCGGCGCGGGGTTTGCCGGGGTTGGCGGTCCTGCGCGGTCGAGCATGCACGACGACGCTCCCGACCAACTGGCGCGCGCCGACCGGCAGGCGAGCGAGTCGCAGCCCGATCCGATGAAGACGGCATTCGGTTACATCGGAGCGGACAGCTTCACCCGCCAGCGCCAAGGTCCTGGCGGTGGCCAGCGCCCAGGCAATCGCTCCGCGGGATCGGGCGGCGGCGGCAACGGCGGCCGGCGCGGTGGACGCAGCCGCTAGCAGCGCCGGGGCGGACGCCTTGGCACGCAGGGAAGCCCCAACTCAGGTTAAACTCATGGGTTTGCCAAGGCGGCAATAACGAACCCCAAGCCCAGGAACAGACCATGACAATTGAACGTACACTTTCCATCATCAAGCCCGACGCCGTCGCGAAAAATGTCATCGGCCAGATCTACGCCCGTTTCGAGGCCGCCGGACTCAAGGTGGTAGCCGCTCGCATGGTGCGACTGTCACAAGCCGACGCCGAGGCTTTCTACGCCGTGCACAAGGGCCGCCCATTCTTCAATGACCTGGTGTCGTTCATGGCGTCAGGCCCGGTGATGGTGCAGGCGCTTGAGGGCGACAACGCGGTGCTGAAGAACCGCGATTTGATGGGTGCGACCGATCCGAAAAAGGCTGCGGCCGGTACGATCCGCGCCGACTTTGCCGACAGCATCGACGCCAACGCGGTGCACGGCTCCGACGCCGTCGAGACTGCGGCGGTCGAAGTTGCTTTCTTCTTTCCCGGTTTGAACATCTACTCGCGCTAGCACCTTAGCGGTTGCTCAGACCATGCTGGCCAACCTGCTCGACTACGACCTTGAGGGCTTGGCCGGTTTTTGTGACCGTCTGGGGGAAAGACGATTTCGCGCCACCCAGTTGTTCCGCTGGATCCACCAGCGCGGCGCATCGGACTTCGACGCGATGACCGACTTGGCGAAGCCCTTGCGTGAAAAACTGCGCGGCGTAGCCCATGTGCGGGCACTCGTGCTAAGCCGACAGCATTGCTCGACGGACGGCAGCATCAAATGGCTGTTCGACGTTGGCGCCGGAGACGCTGTCGAAGCGGTATTCATTCCGCAGGACGATCGCGGAACGCTGTGCATCTCGTCGCAGGCCGGCTGCGCGGTGGGGTGTCGGTTTTGCTCCACCGGTCACCAGGGTTTCAGCCGCAACCTCAGCACCGGCGAGATGGTGGCTCAATTGTGGTTTGCCGAGCATTTCTTGCGCCGCCATTTACAGCGCGAAGATCGGGTGATTTCAAATGTGGTGATGATGGGCATGGGCGAGCCCTTGCAGAATTACAGCGCCTTACTGCCGGCGTTGCGGGTCATGCTCGACGACCATGGGTATGGACTTTCCCGGCGGCGCGTCACGGTGTCGACCTCGGGTGTGGTTCCGATGATCGAGCGCCTTGGTGCCGACTGCCCGGTCGCCCTTGCGGTGTCGCTGCATGCGCCAGACGATGCGCTGCGTGACAACCTGGTTCCGCTGAACCGCAAATACCCGCTGGCTGAGTTGCTCCCGTCCTGTGTCGCCTATCTGTCGTACGCACCAAGGGACTTCATCACCTTCGAGTACTGCATGCTCGCCGGCGTTAACGACCAGGCCGCTCAGGCCCACGCATTGGTCGATCTGGTTCGCACTGCCAATGGTGCCGCCAACTGGTGCAAGTTCAACCTGATTCCGTTCAACCCCTTCCCGGCCTCCGGACTCGCGGCCTCGCCGCGCGAGCAGATCAACGCGTTTGCGCGCATTCTCAGTGAAGCAGGCATTGTGACGACGATCCGCAAGACCCGGGGCGACGACATCGAGGCCGCCTGTGGCCAGTTGGCAGGCGACGTGCGCGACCGGACCGGGGTTGCGCCGCGCATGGCGCAGCGACGCCGCATCATGATGCACCAGGTCGACGACGGCGCAAGCCAGGCGCAGGAGGGCTGAGTCATGCGGCTGCGCTTGCATGGATCGTGGCATGCCCTGCAAGCCACGATCGGATGCCTGATCGCAGTTATGACCTGCGTCGAGCTAGTCGCGTGCGCGCCAGGAGATCTTGTCCGCAGCGCCGGGGCCGACCTGGTGACCGATTCTGACGAGCCACTGGCACGCAAGCGCGCGCGCATTCGTCTGGAGTTGGCGCTGGGCTACTTCGAGAATGGACAAACCACCATCGCACTCGATGAACTCAAGCAAGCGATCGCTGCGGACCCTGGATTTGGCGACGCCTACAATCTGCGCGGCCTGGTTTACATGCGCCTGGGTGACCGAATTCTTGCCGAAGAGAGTTTTCGCCGCGCGCTGGCGATCAACCCGATGGATGCGCGGGCCCTGAATAACTACGGCTGGCTGATCTGCCAGCAGGGCCGGCACGCGCAGGCGCTGGATTTTTTTAGCCGGGCACTGGCCGACCCGATGTACCCGGACCGGCCCAAAACCTTCCTCACCCAGGGACTGTGCCAGTTGGACGCCGGACGCGACGCCGACGCACAGACGAGCTTTCAACGTTCTTACGAGCTTGATCCGGCCAATCCGATCACTGGCTACAACTTGGCCCTGCTGCTGTTTCAGCGCGGCGAGCCGATTGCCGCTCAGTTCTATCTGCGTCGCTTGAACAACAGTGAACTGGCTAATGCACAATCGCTTTGGCTGGGAATAAAAGTCGAGCGTCGACTCGACAATCGGCAAGCAGTGGAGCAACTCGGTATCCAGTTACGCAAGCGATTTGCACAGTCGCGCGAACTGGCTTCCTTTGATCGAGGGGCATTCGATGAGTGATGGCAAGCTTTCCACCGCCGGCGCGGATCCGACGCCAGACACACCGCTCACGGCGGGGGCGATGTTGAAGAGCGCACGCGAACGCAGCGGTTTGCATATCGCGGCTTTGTCAGCGTCGCTCAAGGTGCCGGTCGCGAAGTTGGTCGCGCTTGAAGCGGACCAATTCGATCTGCTGCCCGGCGCGGTTTTTATACGCGGGCTGGCTTCCAGTATTTGTCGCAGTCTGAAGATCGACGCCGAGCCGATATTGCGCCTGCTGCCTGGACATCCGGCCGCGCTGCCCGCTGCCGACCTTGGAGCCGGGATAGGGGATTTGCGCAGGCCGCGTCTTGGCGGGCGTCCTGCGCCTTCGGTGTCGAAGCCCACTGCCTTGACCGCTGCGGCGTTGTTGCTCTGCGCCCTCGCGTTGTGGTGGCTTCCGCCGGTAGAGCGGATTAGGGAAGTGGCCGACCAATGGCTGTCGGCGCTCAGCACTGCGTCAAGCAGTCGCGCAGCGCCCGAGCCGGCGATGCTGGGCGTCCCAAGCGCAGTGGTCCAGGCGCCGCTACCCCCCGCCGCGGCCGCCAGCAACCCCGGCGCACCGGGCACAGTGGCCGACCTGCTGGTATTTACCACGCGCGAGTCGTCCTGGATCGGCGTTACCGATGCTGCGGGGGTGGTCAAACTCAGCCGGACCATGGGCCGGGGAGAAACTGCCAGCGCGGGCGGCGCGATGCCTCTTTCGGTGACGGTAGGCAGGGTGGATTCCACCGAACTGCTGCTGCGCGGACAACGCGTCGACCTGACGCCGCTTTCTAGGAATAACGTGGCACGATTGCTGGTGAAGGAAAATGGAATTGAACGAACCGATTGAATCCGCTGGTAGCGGCGCGCGGCGCTCGCGTCAGGCCAGGGTGGCGTGGGGATCGCGCGTTGTGAGCGTTGGCGGCGACGCGCCGGTGCGGGTGCAGTCGATGACCAACACCGCCACGGCCGACGCGATCGCCACTGCGATCCAGGTCAAGGAACTGGCGCAGGCAGGCTCCGAACTGGTTCGCATCACGGTAGACACGCCTGAGGCCGCCAAGGCCGTGGCGCATGTGCGCGAGCAGCTGGACCGCATGGGCATCGACGTTCCGCTGATTGGCGACTTTCACTACAACGGCCACCGGCTGCTGAGCGATTTTCCAGACTGCGCCAAAGCGCTTTCGAAGTACCGCATCAACCCCGGCAATGTGGGCAAGGGCGATAAGCACGACCGGCAGTTCGCGCAAATGATCGAAGTCGCAATGCGATGGGACAAGCCCGTGCGGATCGGCGTGAATTGGGGCAGCCTGGACCAGGAACTGCTTGCCGCGCTGATGGATGAAAACGGCCGCCGGGCCACGCCCTGGAGCGCCAAACAGGTGATGTACGAGGCCTTGGTCCGGTCGGCGCTGGAGTCGGCCGACCAGGCGCACAAGATGGGGCTCGACGCGAACCAGATTATTCTTTCATGCAAGGTCAGCGGCGTACAGGACTTGGTCTCGGTCTACCGTGCGCTCGCACGCCGCTGCGACTACGCGTTGCACCTCGGCCTCACCGAGGCCGGCATGGGCACCAAGGGAACCGTCGCTTCGGCGACGGCTCTGTCGATCCTGCTGCAAGAGGGCATAGGCGACACGATCCGCGTCTCGCTGACCCCCGCGCCCGGTGAATCGCGCACCCAGGAGGTCGTCGTCGCCTCCGAGATACTGCAGTCGCTGGGCCTTCGATCCTTCGTCCCCAGCGTGACCGCATGCCCGGGATGCGGCCGCACCACCAGCACGACCTTCCAGGAGCTGACCCAGCAGATCGACGACTTCCTGCGTGCGCAGATGCCCGTCTGGCGCAAGCAGTACCCGGGTGTCGAGAAGCTCAAGGTCGCGGTAATGGGCTGCATCGTCAATGGCCCGGGCGAAAGCAAGCATGCCGACATCGGCATCAGCCTGCCGGGAACCGGCGAAGCGCCGGCAGCGCCGGTATTCATCGACGGTGAAAAACGCATGACCTTGCGCGGCGACACCATCGCCAGCGACTTTCAGGCAGTGGTGCAAGACTACATCGCCAAGCGCTTTGGCGCCGATGCCCAGACCGCCTGAAGCGTCTACCGATGAACGATTTACACAGCACTCCGATGGGGAGAAAGCTTGCCGCGGTAAAGGGCATGAACGATATCTATCCGCCCGAATCGGCGCAGTGGGAATGGTTTGAGCAGCATGTGCGCGCGCTCATGGGCGCCTGCGCCTACGGCAGCATCCGCACGCCGATCGTCGAATACACCCAGTTGTTCGTCAAAGGGACCGGGGAAACCACCGACATCGTCGAAAAGGAGATGTACTCGTTCGAAGACCGGCTTAATGGTGAACAGCTGACCTTGCGCCCCGAGAACACGCCTGGAGTGGTGCGGGCGGCCATAGAGCACAACCTGACCTACGATGGCGGCAAGCGGCTCTATTACATCGGCCCGATGTTTCGCCATGAGCGGCCGCAGCGCGGACGCTATCGCCAGTTCTACCAACTTGGCGCCGAAGCCCTGGGCTTCGCCGGCGCAGAAGTCGACGCGGAACTCATCGTGTTGGCCTCCGAGTTGCTTGACCGGCTCGGACTGCCCGGCGTTCGCGTCGAACTCAACAGCCTGGGTGTTTCGTCGGAGCGCCAGCAGCACCGGGTTGCGCTGATTGCCTACTTCGAGCGCCATGCGGCCTTGCTCGACGCCGACGCGCAGCGCCGGCTGCGGACCAATCCGCTGCGCATCCTGGACACCAAGAACCCCGCGATGCAGGAGTTGGTCGGTGGCGCCCCGCAACTGCTGGATTTTCTGGGAGAGGCATCACTAAAGCATTTCGACGCGGTCAAGTCGCTGCTCAGTGCCTGCTCGGTGCCGTGGAGCGTCAACCCGCGCGCCGTGCGCGGACTGGACTATTACAGTCACACGGTGTTTGAATTTGTCACCGACGAGCTCGGCGCGCAGGGAACGCTGTGCGGGGGAGGGCGTTACGACGGGTTGTTCGAGCTACTGGGCGGCAAGCCGACGCCCGCCGTGGGCTGGGGAATGGGCATCGAGCGGGTGCTCGAACTGGTGCGCGTGCGCGGACAGTCGGTGGCGCCGGCGACGCTCGACGCGTTCGCCATTGTTCCCGAGCCCGGCGCCTACGCGCTTGTTTTCCCAGTGCTGCAGGCCTTGCGGGCGGCCGGTATCAGCGTGCAAATGCACGCCGGTACCGGCGATGCGGTGGGCAGCATGAAGTCGCAGTTCCGGCGCGCCGACGCCAGCGGCGCGCGTTACGCACTGGTGTTTGGCGCCGCCGAACTGGCCCAGGGCATGGTCACGGTCAAGGCGCTGCGCGATGGAAGCGGCACGCAAACCACGCGCGAACTCGCCCGCGCCGGCGAATGGGCCTGCACCCTACAATCGCACACCTAATTCATTACCGACATGGCAAATCAACTCGACCTCGAAGAGCAGGAACAACTCGATCAGATCAAGCACTTCTGGAAACAGTACGGAAACCTGATCACCTGGGTGCTGGCGCTGGTGATGGCCTGCGTTGCGGGCTGGAACGGCTACCAATACTGGCAGCGCAACCAGGCTACGCAGGCCGCAGCGATGTTCGACGAAGTCGAACGCATGGCGCAACTCGCAGACATGGCCAAGGTCGATCGCGCTTTTGGCGACATGAAGGAGCGCTTTGCCACCACCACCTACGCCCAGCATAGCGGGCTTCTGGCGGCGCGTCTGTACGCTGAGGCCGGCAAAGCCGAGCAGGCAAAAGCCGCGCTGCTGTGGGTGTCCGAAAACGCGTCCGACCCGGGCCTTCAGGCCATCGCCCGGCTGCGGCTGGCCGGGTTACTGACGCAATCCAAGGACTATGCCCAGGCTCTGGCGCAACTCGATGGCAAATTTCCGCCTGACTTTTCCGCATTGGTCGCCGACCGACGGGGTGATATCCACTCCCTGCAAGGCAAAACTGCCGACGCCAAGGCTGAGTATCAAAAGGCCTACGCGGCTTTTGACGAGCGCACCGAGTACCGACGGCTGGTCGAGATAAAGCTCAATGCGCTCGGTTCGGACCCGCGCCCTGCTGCGTCAGCGCCCGCCGCGACCAGCAGTTCGGCGGTGACGCCATGATCATCGCGTCAGCATGGGGCCGTCGCGGGGCTCGGCTTGTTGCAGGAATCGGCGTACTCGCCCTGCTTGCCGGGTGCGCGAGCAGCGAAAAACCCAGGCCGCTCGAGTTGGGCGTCAATCCCGCGCTGGTGGCGCCGACGCTGGCGTGGACGACCAGGATCGGCGACATTGGGTTTGCGCTGGACGCCAGGGTCACTGCGGGGGTCATCACGCTGGCTGGATCGGAGGGCGTTGTCGCCGCGATCGACGGCGCGAGTGGTCGGGACCTGTGGCGCACGCAGTTGGCAGAACCCATCGTTGCCGGCGTCGGCAGCGACGGGCGCTTTTCGGCAGTGCTCAGCAAGGCCAACGAACTGATCGTGCTCGACGGCGGCAAGGAGATATGGCGCGCAGCGCTGGGCGCCTTGGGAACCACCGCGCCGCTGGTGGCGGGGGGCCGGGTATTCGTACTCACGGCGGACCGCAGCGTGTCGGCCTTTGACGCCATGGGCGGCAGAAAGCTGTGGACCTACGCACGTCCCGGTGACCAGTCGCTGGTGCTCAGCCAATTGGGCGTCTTGCTGGCCGTCGGCGAAACCTTGGTCGCCGGCAACGCGGGACGCTTGATCGGACTCAGCCCGGACGACGGCAGTCTGCGCTGGGAGGCGCCGATTGCCACTGCCCGCGGAACCAACGACATCGAAAGGTTGGTGGAACTGGTAGGCCGTGCCAGTCGCGAAGGCCCGGTGGTGTGCGCGCGCTCCTTCCAGTCCGCAGTTGGCTGTGTCAACACGGTACGCGGCACGACGGTGTGGAGCAAGCCCGCTTCGGGTTCGCAGGGCCTGGCCGGCGATGCGCAATTGCTCTTCGGCACCGAAGGCAACGGCCGGGTGATGGCCTGGAAACGGGAAAATGGCGAGATGGCCTGGAGCTCGGATCGGCTGAAATACCGCGGACTGAGCGCGCCACTTTCGCTCGATTTTGCGGTCGTGGTCGGTGATGCGCAGGGCTGGGTGCATTTCCTGTCGCGCGCGGATGGGGCGCCACTGGGGCGTGTGTCTACCGACGGCTCGGCGATCGCTGCAGCACCGGTCTTGGTTGGCAATACCTTGGTCGTTCTCACCCAAAAGGGCGGCATTTTCGGTTTCCGTCCCGATTAAGACCCGACTGGGTCCTGAACCGCAAGCGATGACCCCCGTACTGGCCCTGGTCGGACGGCCCAATGTGGGCAAGTCGACGCTGTTCAACCGCCTGACCAAGACACGCGATGCCATCGTTGCCGACTTTGCGGGCCTGACCCGAGACCGCCATTACGGCAAAGGCCGTCACGGCAAGCAGGAATTCATAGCGGTCGACACTGGCGGCTTCGAACCCGACGCGAGCAGCGGCATCGTTAAGGAGATGGGCAAGCAGACCCGACAGGCAGTCGCTGAGGCCGACGTGGTGCTGTTCCTGGTCGATGCACGCGAAGGCATCTCGGCGCAGGATCACGAGATTGCGCGCTACCTGCGCCGCCTTGGCAAAGTCTGCGTCCTGGTCGCGAACAAGGCCGAGGGCATGAAGGACGCAAGCCGACTGTCCGAATTCTTTGAGCTCGGTCTGGGCGACGAGATGGCGGTATCGGCGGCACATGGCCAGGGCATCGGCGACCTGCTCGACACGGCGCTCGTCGCGCTCGAACTGCCCGACCCGCAGGAGGCTGACGAGCAGGCGCACAACGGCGCCATCAAGCTCGCCGTCGCGGGACGGCCCAACGTCGGCAAGTCGACGCTGATCAACACCTGGCTGGGTGAAGAGAGGTTGGTCGCCTTTGACCAGCCGGGTACGACGCGCGACGCCATCTCGGTGCCATTCGAACGCCATGGCCAGCGCTTCGAGCTGATCGATACCGCCGGATTGCGGCGGCGCGGAAAGATCTTCGAGGCAATCGAAAAATTCTCAGTGGTGAAGACCCTTCAGGCGATCG
>CAISIP010000121.1 GCA_903885415.1 uncultured beta proteobacterium | reverse complement strand
TCGACCATTCCGCCAACGCTGTGCTTGACGTCGAACTTTCCCGTCGGTACCCCATGCGCCCGTCGAACCTTGCTGCGCATCGCGACAATCTCTGCGCGCAGCCCCGCCGCATCGCGCTGCGCGCAAATTACGCTGCGCCGGATTTCGTCAAAGCGAGCGCGCATCGACGCGTTGCCCAGCACGCAACGCGCGCGCGTCATCGCTTGGTGCTCCCAGGTCCAGGCGGTGTTGCTGCCACGGCGCTGCTGGTAGTTCGCGTAAGCGTCCAGGCTGGTGACCAGCAGGCCCGAGCTGCCGTTCGGGCGCAGGGCGGTGTCGATTTCATAGAGGTCGCCCTCGCCGGTCTTGACGGTCAGCCAGTTGATCAGCTTGCGGACCAGGTTCGCGTAGACCTCGCCGGCGCGCTCGTCGTCGTCGTCAAAGACAAACACGATGTCGAGGTCGCTGCCATAGCCCAGCTCCTTGGCACCCAGCTTCCCGTAGGCAATGATGGCCAGCTGCGGCACATCGCGGTGCCGGTGGCGCAGCCGCTCCCAGCACCACTGGGTACTGACGCGCAGCACACTCTCGGCCAGCGCACTCAGGTCATCGGCCACCTGCTCAACGCTCAGCTGGCCCTCCACATCGCGCGCCAGCGTGCGGAACACCTCGGCATGATGGGCGCGCCGCAGCAGGTTGAGCAGTGTCTCGTCGTCGTCCTCGCCACTGGCCACAAGGGCTGCGCGGCGGTGCTCCAATTCGTGCTCGAAGGCGGCTGCCTGAAAGCGCTCGGCCTGCAGCACCTTGCTGGCGAGCTCGTCAATGACGCCAGGGTGCTGCAGCAAATAGCGCGCCGGCCACCGGGCATTGCCCAGCAGCCTTAACAGGCGTTCGTGTACCTGCGGGCGCTCCAGCAGCAGCGCGAGGTAGCTTTCGCGTCGAAGCAGCGGCTCTATCCAGTCGGCCAACCGAACGCCCGCCTCTTCACTGGCCTTTCCCTCGCGGATCCACAGCGCCGTACGGCGGATCAGCCGGGCCAGCCGCATGCGCGACTCGTCGCGCAGCGCCAGGAAACGGGGCTGATCGCCCCAGGCGGCAATGCGCGCGCGCAGTGCCGCGGGCAACTCTTCAAGAAAATCGGCGAACTCGCCCGGTGTGGCGATCGCCGCCCCGTTGCCATTGCCGTTGCAGCTCTTGCATTCGGACGGATTGCCGCCGAGCAGCGCGTCGAACTCCTGCGCAACCAGTTCCCGGTGGCGGTCCAGTTCGGCCAGGAAGGGGCGCGTGCCGGAGTACCCCATGGCCGCAGCCAGCCAGGCCAAGTCGTCGTCACCGGTTGGCAGCACATGGGTCTGCTGGTCGTCCAGATACTGGATCCGGTGCTCGACCTGGCGCAGAAAGACGTAGGCTGCCGACAAGGCGTCAGCGGTCGGTGCAGACACCAGCCCGGCGCGTTGCAGGCGCACCAAAGCGTCGAGCGTCGGGCGCGTGCGCAGCTCGGGAAACTGACCGCCGCGCACCACCTGCAGCAGCTGCACGGTGAACTCAATTTCGCGAATCCCGCCGCGCGAGAGCTTGACGTCGTTGGTCCGCTCCGGGTGGCCCGCGCTGCGCCGGGCGGCGTGCTCGCGGATCTGGCGGTGCAGGACGCGCAGGGCGTCGAAAACGTTGTAGTCGAGGTAGCGACGGAAAACAAAGGGCAGCACGATCGCCCGCAGCGCATCGGCCGATCCGCCGTCGATGCAATTCGCCGGTGCGACGACCCGGCTCTTGAGCCAGGCAAAGCGCTCCCACTCGCGGCCCTGGACATGGAAGTACTCCTCGAGCGAATCCAGCGACACGGCGCTCGGGCCTGAGTTGCCGTTCGGACGCAGCGCGAGGTCGACGCGAAATACGAAGCCATGCTCGGTGCTTTCGCCAATCAGGTTGTAGACAGCGCGTACGGTCTTGGAGAAATACTCCTGATTGGCGATCCGGCCGCGGCCCTGCGGGTCGCCGGCGGTGTCGCCGTCATGGTCATAGACATAGACCAGATCGATGTCGCTCGACACATTGAGCTCGCCGGCCCCCAACTTGCCCATCCCCACCACCCACAACACGGCGCGCTGCTGCCCCGGCGCCATGGGCGCGCCGTGCTGGGCATCGAGCAGTTGCTGCACTTGTGCGCAAGCCAGGCTGAGCGAGAACTCCGCCAGCTCGGTCATCGCGGAGGTGACCTCGGCCAGCGACGCAGCACCCCCGCAGTCGAGTACAACAAGCCGCTCGAGCACCAGTTGGCGGGTGATACGCAGCGCCGCCGCGAGGTCCGATCCATTGCGCTGGAGGTCGGCGCACAGCGCTTCGAACTGCGCACGGCCAGGCATTCCGGGTGGCAACAGCGCGATCTGATCCGGGTAGCGTCGGCGCACCCGCTGGGCGAAGCGCGAGAACCCAGCCAAGTCAGGAAATTGTCCGGCGCCGGGCCCGCAAGGGTCACCCGTCTGGCCAGCATGGCGCGGCGCGGCGCTCATAATCGCCAGCACCCCTGCCGACTCACCATGGCCGCCCCGACGACAGCACCCTCGACCCTTCTAAAGGCGGCTGCATGGCTGTCCCGGTGTTGTCTGGGCTTGGCCTTGGGGGCATGGTTACTCTTCGCTGCGGCATGGGGCGCTCTGCATTGGCTGATTGTGCCGCGAATCGGCGAGCTCCGTCCCAACCTGGAGGCGATGGCGTCGGAGCTGATCGGTTTGCCGGTCCGCGTCGAAGCCATCGAGGCGCATACGGCAGGGCTGATCCCATCCTTCGCGTTGCGCAATGTGCGGCTTCTGGACCGGCAAGGCGGTGAGGTCTTGAAACTGGCGCTGGAGTTCGAAAACTTCATATCGAAGGCCCGACCGTCGCGCTTCGACGCG
>CAISIP010000120.1 GCA_903885415.1 uncultured beta proteobacterium | reverse complement strand
GTTGCCAATGACCAGGTCCGCGGACTCGAGGACATCAACGCGCGCGAGTTCCTGATGCTGACGCTGCTGGCCGCTGCCGTCCTGGGGATGGGTATCTATCCGCGGCCTTTCACCGACGTGATGGACAGCTCGGTAGCCGAACTGCTGCGCCATGTTGCGCAATCCAAGTTGAACTGAGAGACGCCTGCGATGATGGACACCCTGAGCTGGATTTCGGTCTTCCCGGATATCGTCCTGTTGACGCTCGCCTGTGCCATCGCGCTGGTCGACCTCGGCGTCAAGAGCACGGCACGCACGCTGACTTACGGCCTAACGCTGGCCGCCTTGGGGCTGGTGGCGCTGTTGCAGGCCGATTACGCACTCGGTGGCCAAACCATCTACGGTTTCGGCAAGATGGTCGTCAGCGACCAGATGGGAAACTGGCTCAAGTGCTTTGCGACCCTTGCCGTGATGGTGACGCTGGTTTACGGCCGACCCTACGCGGGCGAGCGCGGCATGCTGCGCGGCGGTGAGCTGTTTAGCCTGTCCATGTTTGCGCTGCTGGGCATGTTCACCATGATCGGTGGCAACAACTTTCTGGTGATCTACATGGGCCTTGAACTGCTGACGCTGTCGAGCTACGCGCTGGTCGCGTTGCGGCGCGACAGCGCGCTTGCGAGCGAGGCGGCGATGAAGTATTTCGTTCTAGGCGCGATGGCATCGGGCTTCCTGCTGTACGGGCTGTCGATGGTGTACGGTGCCACCGGGACGCTCGAGCTCAACGAGGCGGCACGCGCGATCGCGAGCGGCCAGATCAAGCACCAGGTACTGGTATTTGGTCTGGTGTTCGTCGTCGCGGGGCTCGCTTTCAAGGTCGGTGCGGTGCCATTTCACATGTGGATTCCCGACGTGTACCAGGGCGCTCCTACCGCGGTTACGCTGCTGATCGGCGGCGCACCCAAGCTGGCCGCCTTTGCGATCCTGATCCGCTTGCTGGTAGAGGGAATGCTGCCGCTGGCGCTGGACTGGCAGCAGATGCTGATGCTGCTGGCTATCGCCTCGTTGCTGGTCGGCAACCTGGCGGCGGTGGCGCAGACCAACATCAAGCGCATGCTGGCCTTTTCGACCATATCGCAGATGGGCTTCGTGCTGCTGGGCCTTATGTCGGGCGTGATCGACAGCAAGACCATGTCGCCGGCAGATGCCTACGGTTCTGCCATGTTCTACATGCTGGCCTATGTGCTGACGACGCTGGCGGGGTTCGGCGTGATCTTGCTGTTGTCGCGCCGCGGGTTCGAAAGCGAAGAGATCGAGGATTTTTCTGGATTGAACCAGCGCAGCCCGCTGCTGGCGGCGGTGATGGCGGCGTGCATGTTCTCGCTGGCCGGAATTCCGCCGATGGTCGGGTTTTACGCCAAGCTCGCGGTGCTGCAGGCGCTGATTTCGGCGGGGCAGGGCGGGCATCTGGCGCTCGCGGTCTTTGCCGTCCTGATGTCGCTGGTGGGTGCTTTTTACTACCTGCGTGTCGTCAAGCTGATGTATTTCGACGCCCCGGTGCAGACCGCCCCGATCGTGGCGACGGCAGACGTTCGTGCCGTGCTGACGATCAACGGCGCTCTGGTGCTGCTGCTTGGCCTGCTGCCGGGCGGGCTGATGGCGCTGTGCGCCGAAGCAGTCGCGCGCATGATGACATCCTGAGCCACTTGGGCGTCGCCTAGGCGGCGACCTCTGGCCTGCGGGATAATCACGCTATGAAAGTCTTGGATCTTCAATGCGCGCAGGCGCACGGCTTCGAAGGCTGGTTCGCCTCAGAGGACGACTTTGCCGGCCAACTGTCGCGCGGGCTGCTGACCTGCCCGCTTTGTGGTGACGCCTCGGTGACCAAGAAGCTCAGCGCACCCAGGCTCAATCTGGGCAGCGTACGGGACCCGTCGGTCGCGCAGCAGGTGGTGGCCAGTGACGGTGATCTCGCGATGCAGGCGGCCTGGCTGGCGCTGGCGCGGCGCATTGTGTCCAATACCGAGGATGTCGGCGAGCGCTTTTCCGAAGAGGCGCGCCGTATTCACTACGGCGAAACCCCACAGCGTGGAATCCGCGGCCAAGCCTCGCGCGAGCAGACGGAATCGCTGTTGGAAGAAGGCATCGCGGTCATGCCGCTGGCGCTGCCCGAGTTGCTCAAGGGCCCGATGCAGTAAGCCGGGCTGGGGGGGCGGTCATCGGCGCGCTGCGCCGGGCGCTAGGCGACGAACTGCAACTCGGCAAGCTTTGCGTAGACCCCGCCGCGCACGACCAGTTCGGCGTGCGTACCCTGCTCGACGATGCGTGAGCGTTCCAGCACGATGATGCGGTCGGCCTGCTGCACCGTCGCCAGCCGATGCGCGATCACCAGCGTCGTGCGGTTGCGCATCGCCGACTCCAGCGCCGCTTGCACCATGCGCTCGCTTTGCGCATCCAGCGCGCTGGTCGCCTCGTCGAGCAGCAGCAGCGGCGGGTTTTTCAGCATCGCGCGGGCAATCGCGATGCGCTGGCGCTGGCCGCCGCTCAGGCGAACACCGCGCTCGCCCAGAAAAGTATCGTAGCCTTCGGGAAGCAGACGGATGAATTCGTCAGCAAATGCGGCCTGCGCCGCCGCCTTGACCTCCCGTTCACTGGCGCCGGGCTTGCCGTAGCGGATATTTTCCAGCGCGCTGGTGGAGAAGATCACCGCGTCCTGTGGCACGATGCCAATCTGCGCGCGCAGATCGCCCAGCGCGAGCGCGCGAATCGGTGTCCCGCCGAGAAAGATCGATCCGCTTTGCGGGTCGTAAAAGCGCAGCAGCAGCTGGAACACCGTGCTTTTTCCGGCGCCGCTGGGTCCCACAATCGCCACCGTTTCTCCGGCAGCCACATCCAGCGAAAAGTCGCTCAGCGCGGGCTGCTGCGGTCGCGACGGATAGTGAAAACCGACGCCTTCAAAGCGCAGCGCACTGCCGGTTGCCGGTCGCAGCGCCTGCGCGGGCTGAACCGGCGAGGCAATCGGCGAGTGCGCGTCCAGCAGTTCCATCAGCCGCTCCGTCGCGCCCGCGGCGCGCAGCAGGTCGCCGTAGACCTCGCCCAGGACGGCGAAGGCGCCGGCCAGGATGATCACATAGACCACCGTCTGACCGAGGTGGCCAGCGCTGATCCGCCCCGCCATGACCGCCTGCGTTCCCTGATAGAGGCCCCACAGCAATGCCGCCGAGGTGGCGATGATGATGAAGGCCACCAGCACCGATCGCGCGCGGGTGCGGCGTATCGCGACCCGAAAGGCGTTGTCGGTCGACGCGTCGAAGCGCGCCGCCTCGCGCTGCTCGGCGCCGTAGCTCTGGACCACGGGTATGGCGTTGAGCACTTCTGCGGCGATGGCGCTGGAGTCGGCCACCCGGTCCTGGCTTGCACGCGACAGCTTGCGAACGCGCCGGCCAAACCACAGGCTGGGAATGACGATGAGCACGAGCACGAGCAGCACCTGAAACATCACATAGGGGTTGGTCCAGACCAGTATCACGAGCGCGCCCAGGCCCATTACCGCGTTGCGCAGGCCCATGCTCAGCGACGAGCCGACGACCGACTGCACCAGCGTGGTGTCCACCGTTAGACGGCTCAGAACTTCGCCGGTCTGGGTGGTCTCGAAAAACTCCGGGCTCTGGTGCAGCACGTGCGCATACACCGCGTTGCGCAAGTCGGCGGTGATGCGTTCGCCGAGCCAGCTGACCATGAAAAAACGCGCAGCCGAGAAAAGGCCCAGTGCCACCGCAACGCCGAATAGGTCGACGAAATGTGCGCGCAGCGCCATCACCTGTTGACCCGGATCCGTCGCTAGCGTGCCGGTAGCAGCGCCTCCCACCAGGCCGCCGTCGATCAGTCGGCGTAGTGCCAGCGGGAACGCCAGCGTTGCCAACGCCGCCAGCACCAAGAAGACCAGCGCCAGCGTGATGCGTCCCGCGTAGGGTCGTATGAAGGGAAACAGGCCGCTTAGGGATCGGGGTGTCTGGCCCTTGGCGCGTTCGATGGTCATGGTGGGTCTCGTGAAGTCGGCGCCGCAGCGGGCAAACCCTGTAGCCTAACAGGCCGCGCTGGCTCTACATCACCAGTGGCTGCGCATAGCCGGTCATCTCCAGATAGCCGCGGCCCGCGCTCTTTCCGGCGCTATCGAAGAGCTCGCTCAGCCCTTCCCAGTAGACGGCGCCGCTTGAGCGGCGGCTGTCGAGCTCCTGGTTATCCAGCAGCGCCTTGAGGAGGTAATGGTCGCTCGGCGTGCGTACCAGCCACTGCACCGGGTAGATGGCCTGCGTCAGCGGGCTTTTCCAGAAGCGCTGCGGCTGGAATATCACTTCGCCACGCGCAAACACATAGGGCCTGGAGCCCGCGTCCAGCTTGGGGTGGCGAAACGAGCCGCCGTCCCACAGCGCGCGGCCGGCCCGGTCGCGAATCTGAAAGGCGGTCAGCGCGCTGCCGTCAAACAGGTTGATGCCGATCCAGTCCCAGCCCACCGCGTCGGGATGCAGGAACTGTCCGCTCCATTCGTGATCGAGCCAGGCCGCGCCACTGCTATTCGACGCGACTGCTGGCGCGCTGGCGCCGCCTCGCACTGCCAGGCGCTGTTTGGCGATGCGGATCTCGCCGTCGAAGGCCATTTGCGGCTGGCTGTAGTACCAGCTCGATTGCGTCGGCTCGGGTCCTTTGCGTGACAGACCGCCCGCGCCTTGCAGCAGTACCGGCTGGGTGGGCCTGAACGCCAGTTGCAAGCCGAAGTCGCGCGACGCCACCTGCGCCAGGTAGGCGCCGTCCAGGCGCTTGAGCGTCCAGTCGTGCAGGCGCAGATCGGTGTCACCCTGGCCGGCTTGCGCGATCGCGAACCCCTCACGCGCTATGCGCTGGTCGTGCCAGAAGCGGCGGCTCCGAAGGTCGGTCAGCGCGGCGTGGGCAAACAGCAAATGGCGCGCAGCAAAGCGCGAAGCCATTGTCTGGGTGGACTCCAGCCGTACCCGGAAAAAAGTCAGCTGAAAGCCCAGATCGTGCCCCTGTTCGCCCGGGCCCGACGTGCTGTAACCGGTGATGTACCACCATTCGGTGCGCAGCTCCGGATGGCTGCCAAAATCGCGCGGGAAGGAAAGCGCTGTCGGCGCCGCTGCGCGTCCTGACGCGGGCAGCCCCAGGGTCGAACCCAGGGCCGCGAGCATCAGGCGGCGCAATCGGCTGGGCCGCACGGGCGATGCGCGCTCGGGCAGCGGCGAGGCAGATGGGCCACCGGCCATGGACGGCGCTCAGGCCCGCGGGCTGGCCTTGAAGGCGGCGGCAAATTCGAGCGCGCTTTCGCGCACTGCGGCGGCGCACTTTCCCGGCCTGTACAGCGCCGATCCGATGCCGAAACCGTCCGCTCCGGCTGCGCGCCATGGGCCCATATTGGTCGCGTTGATTCCGCCTACCGGCAGCACCCGTGTCGCGGGCGGGAGCACCGCGCGCAGCGCCTTGAGTCCCGCCGGCGTGGCGATTTCTGCCGGGAACAACTTCAGGCCATGCGCGCCGGCCGCGAGCGCTGCAAAGGCCTCGCTCGGCGTCAGGACGCCCGGCAAACAGAGCATCCCCAGCGCCAGCGCCGCCCGAAGCACCTCGGCGTCAAAGTGGGGCGAGACGATCAGTTGTCCGCCGACTGCGTGCACCTGCTGCACTTGGCCCGGTGTGAGGACGGTTCCTGCGCCGATCAGCGCGTTCGGATGCGCGCGCGCCAGTTGCCCGATGCTGTCGAGCGCTTGCGGCGAATTCAACGGGACTTCGAGCAGAACAAAGCCCGCCTGCGCCAGCGCCGCCCCGGTTGCGATAGCCTCGTGGGGGCCGAGGCCGCGCAGGATCGCCACCAGCGGCAGCAGGTCCATCGCCGCGGCAAACCGGGTCTGCAGGGGGGTCATGGTGTTGCTGTGCCCAAGCCGCGCGAAAGCGCAAACAGCCCGGCCCATGTCGCCTGCTCATCCAGACACACACACGCGACGCCATGCAGGGCCAGGGCCTGCGCGTACAGCGTCGTCAGGGCGGGCGCGCCGATCAGGATCACCTCTGCGCCGCTGCGCAAAGACTGCGCCGAAATTTCGGCGCCGATGAGCAGTCCCGAGAGGTAGCTTTGCAGCGCCGCTGCATCCATGTGGCCGAACAGGGACAGCGTTCGAACACCAAAGGCGTCGTGCAGCAGGCCTGCGCCCTGTGCCGATCGTTGCACGCCGCGCGCGAAAGCGTCGCTGTCGGGCTCTGCGTTGGCGTCCAGACTGCGTGCGAGCATCGAATGCTGGCGCAACAGGGCAAAGAACTCGCCGCTCATATAGGTCTTGAAGCCGGTGACGCGCGCGGCCGCGACGCGGGCCCATTTGCTGTGCGTTCCAGGCAGCACGAACAGGCCGTCGCGCAGCCCGGTGATTTGCATGGCGCCGAAGATTTGCACCTCCTCGCCGCGCATCACGTCGGGTACGCGATCCAGACCGGCAAGCGTGCAGTCGCCGTCACAACGCAGGCCGGGTACGAGCGCGATCAGTGCACAGCCCGGTTCCTGCGCGAGCGGGCTGAGTTGTGCCGCGAGTTCATCGAAGCCGGCAGGGCAGGCGCAATAGGCGGTCTCTTGCCAGCCCTGCTGGCTACCGGCCATTCCAGAGATCAGGCACGGCGCGCCGCTGGCGCGGCGCCAGTCGCCAAAAGCAGATTCGAAAACGCCTGCAAACTGACCCGGTGCGACGCTGAGAACTCCCTGAGCGAATACGCGCTGTTCCAGCACGCGGCCGGCGCCATCGAGCCGCGCACCGCGCAGCGATGAGCTGCCCCAGTCGACGGCGAGCAGCGCTGTGTCGCGGTGCATGTGCGCGTTCAGTGGTTGTCCCGCGGTACCGCGGCGCCGCGCTGGCCGACCAGGAAGTCCAGGTCAACACCCTCGTCGGCCTGCGTGACATGGTCTACATAGAGCTTCCAGTAGCCGCTGGTCATGGCCGGCGCTGGCGCGCTCCAGTTCGACAGCCGCTGCGTGAGTTCCGCGTCGCTCAGGTGAAGGTGCAGGCTGCGCTTGGGAACATCGAGGGTGATGGTGTCGCCGTTGCGCACCACCGCGAGCGGGCCACCGGCTGCTGCTTCCGGCGCGGTGTGCAGCACCACGGTTCCGTAGGCCGTTCCGCTCATGCGCGCGTCGCTGATGCGAACCATGTCGGTGATGCCTTTGCGCAGCACCTTGGGCGGCAGCGGCATGTTGCCGACCTCGGCCATTCCCGGGTAGCCCTTGGGCCCGCAGTTCTTCAGCACCAGGATGCAGGTCTCGTCGACGTCCAGTGTTTCATCGTCGATCAGGCGGTGGAACTCCTCGATGTTCTCGAATACCACGGCGCGACCGGTGTGGACCAGCAGCGCGGCGGTGGCAGCGCTGGGTTTGATGACGGCACCGCGTGGCGCCAGGTTGCCGCGCAGGACCGCAATGCCGGCCCGCTCCATGAAGGGCGCCGCCATGGGCATGATCACGTCGGCGTTGAAATTCTCCGCGCCGGCGATGTTCTCGGCCACCGTCTTGCCGCTGGCGGTGATAGCGCCGGTATGCAACTGGCTTTCAATCTGCTTCATCACCACCGGCAGTCCGCCGGCGTAGCAGAAGTCTTCCATCAGGTATTTTCCCGACGGCTGCAGATTGACCAGGCACGGCATGTCGCTGCCGAGTCGGTCGAAGTCGTCGATCGTCAGCTTCACGCCGATGCGTCCGGCCATCGCGATCAGGTGGATCACCGCGTTGGTCGACCCGCCGATCGCCGCCAGCGTTCGCACTGCGTTTTCGAAGGCTTCGCGGGTGAGGATACGCGACAGGATCAGGTCCTCGTGGACCATCTCGACGATGCGCCGGCCGGACATGCGCGCGAGCACATTGCGCCGGCCATCCACCGCGGGGTAGGCGGCGTTGCCTGGCAGCCCCAGCCCCAGCGCCTCGACCATGCTGGCCATGGTGCTGGCGGTGCCCATCGTCATGCAGTGGCCGTGGCTGCGGTGCATGCAGCTCTCGGCTTCCAAGAACTCCTGCAGCTTGAGCGTTCCGGCCCGCACCTGTTCGCTCATGCTCCAAACGCCGGTTCCAGACCCCAGTTCCTGGCCACGCCATTTGCCGTTGAGCATCGGGCCGCCGCTCACACCGATGGTGGGCAGGTTGACGCTGGCCGCGCCCATTACCAGTGACGGCGTGGTCTTGTCGCAGCCCATGAGCAGCACGACGCCATCGAGCGGATTGCCGCGTATGCTCTCTTCTACGTCCATGCTCGCTAGGTTGCGATAGAGCATCGCGGTGGGGCGCAACAGCACCTCGCCGAGCGACATCACCGGGAACTCAAGCGGAAAGCCGCCAGCTTCATACACGCCGATCTTCACCTGTTCGGCGATGGTCCTGAAATGTGAGTTGCAGGGCGTCAGTTCGCTGAAGGTGTTACAGATGCCGATGACTGGGCGGCCCTCGAACTGGTCCTGCGGTATGCCCTTGCCCTTGAGCCAACTGCGGTAGGCGAATCCATCCCGGTCCTGGCGGCCGAACCATTGCTGGCTGCGCAGTTGTTCCGGGGTCTTCTTGGGCTTTGTGGTCATGGTGGGTGCGGGAGGTCGGTTGGAAACAGGGTTTACCCGGAAGCCGGGGCAGGCGCAATCGTCATATGATAAACACCATCGATATCGGGGCGCCAATCCTGGCCCCTATGGATTGGCGCCGTTACACCGCGATTTTGCTGTGGAGTCTGTTTGAACAAAGCTGAAATTCTGATCGTCAACAAGGTATGGCCGCCGTACATGGATTCCTTGCGGGCGAATTTCGTGGTGCACGAGCGCACGCAACTGGAAGACCCTCAGGCCCTCGCGGCGGTGGCGCCGCGCATTCGGGCGATTACCGCCACCGGCGAGTCCAAGCTGGCGGCCGGTTTGCTGGAGCAACTGCCGGCGCTTGAAATGATCTCAGTGTTTGGCGTCGGCTATGACGGCGTCGACGTGGCCGCGGCGCGTGCGCGCGGCATCACCGTGAGCAATACCCCCGACGTGCTGACCGACGATGTCGCCGATCTCGGTATGGCGCTGCTGCTGTCGATCGCGCGGCGCATACCGCAGGCGGACCAGTTCGTCCGTGCTGGCCGGTGGCCCGAGGGCCCCATGGCGCTGGCCCGCAAGGTCAGCGGTGCGCGGCTCGGAATCGTGGGTCTGGGCCGCATTGGCAGCGCGATTGCGCGCCGCGCAGAGGCCTTCGGAATGGCGATCGCTTACACCACCCGGACCCGCGTCGCGGGCTGCGCCTACCCGCATTACCCGAACGCCGAGGCGCTGGCGCGCGAAGTCGACTTTCTGATGGTCATCACGCCAGGCGGCGCGGCGACGCGCGGCCTGATCGACGCCAAGGTGCTGGCTGCGCTGGGCCCGAAGGGTTACCTGATCAACGTCGCGCGCGGCTCGGTGGTCGACCAGCCTGCATTGCTGCAGGCCATTGCCAATGGTGGCATCGCCGGCGCCGCGCTTGATGTGTTCGAGGATGAGCCCCATGTTCCGGCCGCCTTGTGCGCCAGCGAGAACGTCGTCGTCACGCCGCACATGGCGAGCGCCACCTGGGAGACCCGCCGGGCGATGGCCGAACTCGCGTTGGGCAACCTGCAAGCGCATTTTTCCGGGCGCCCTTTGCTGACGCCGGTTCCCTGATGGGCAAGAACGCGCACGCCGTCGACACGCTGGGCAGCGCCATCGTCGCCGGGCGCTTTGGCGCTGGCGGCGTGCTGCCCCCCGAGCCGCTGCTGTCCGAGGAACTCGGTGTCAGCCGCACCGTCGTTCGCGAGGCGGTCAAGTCGCTGGTGGCTATGGGCTTGATACTCACCGGCCCCAAGGTCGGAACCCGGGTGCAGCCGGCCGAGCACTGGAACTGGTTTGACCCTGACGTCATCGGCTGGCAGTCGCGCGCCGGGCTGAGTCCGGAATTCGTCCGCGACCTGCAGGATCTGCGGCTGATCGTCGAGCCCGCCGCGGTCCGACTCGCAGCGCTGCGCGCGAACGCTGCCGATGTGCAGGCGATGGAAGACGCGTTCGCCGGTATGCAGCGTGCGGTCGACGAGGGCGGCGATTATGTCAGCTTCGACCTGCGCTTTCACCAAGGCCTGCTGCGTGCATCGCACAACCGTATGCTGGCGCACATGGGCCGAGCGCTGAGCGCGCTGCTGCGCACCAGTTTCGAAATATCGACGGTCATGAAGGACGGACCGCGCGGATCGCTTCCGATGCATCGCGCCGTGCTCGACGCGGTGATCGCGCAGAATCCGGACGGCGCCGAGCGCGCGCTGTTGACCCTGATCGAAGGCGCGCAGCAGGATATCGAACTGGTGCTCCATTCGCGCAGCGCAGCGCAGCGTCCGCATCACCCGGCGACCACGACCGTCGCCGCTGCACGCCGGCGCACGATGGCCGTCGCTGTTCCCGTTCACCCCCTTTCCCCAACCAACCGTCAGGAGATTCACCCATGAAATTAAAGCTAGTAGCGACCGCCGCGCTGATGACCACGGCCCTGTTGGCCGGCGGCCAGGCCGTGGCGCAGGAGAAGCTCACCGTCTGGTGGGTCAAGGGCTTCTACAAGGCCGAAGACGATGCGCTGTTCGAAGCGATCAAGAAATACGAGGCCAAGCACAAGGGCGTGAAGATCGAGCTCTCTCAGTACCCAATTCAGGACATGATTCCCAAGACAGTCGCCGCGCTGGATTCGGGCAATCCGCCCGACGTGGCGTATGCCGACGTGTACGACTTTCAGGTTACCGGCAAGTGGGCTTTTGACGGCAAGCTGGAGAACATCAGCAGCGTGATCGACCCGATCCGGACCCGTTTCGCGCCGAACACGGCCGAGACGACCTTCCTGTACAACGATGTCAAGAAGGACCGCGCTTATTACGCGTTCCCGATGAAGCAGCAGACCATGCACATCGAGTATTGGGTCGACATGCTCGCCGACGCGGGCTTCAAGGAAACGGATATCCCGACCAACTGGAAAGACTATTGGTCGTTCTGGTGCGACAAGGTGCAACCGGCGCACCGGGCCAAGAGCGGCAACCGCACTTTCGGCATCGGACAACCGCTCGGCGTCGACTCCAGCGACTCCTTCTTCTCCTTCCTGACCTTCATGGACGCGCACAACGTGAGCCTGGTGAGCGACAGCGGCAAGCTGCTGGTTGACGATCCCAAGGTGCGTTCGGGGTTGATAGCGGCGTTGAGCGACTATGTCGCGCCCTATACCAAGGGCTGCTCGCCACCCTCGTCGACCAGCTGGAAGGACCCCGACAACAATGTCGCCTTCCATAACCGTACGACGGTGATGACGCACAACGCGACCATCTCCATCGCGGCCAAATGGCTCGACGACATGAACAACGCCGCGCTCAAGCCCGAGGAGCGCGAAACCGCGAAGAAGAACTACACGCAAAGCATCCGCACCGCCGGTTTCCCGAACAAGCCCGATGGCGGCAAGATGATCTACCGCAGCGCGGTCAAGACGGGCGTCGTGTTCAGCCAGGCCAAGAACAAGGTGCGTGCCAAGGAATTCGTCGCGTTCATGATGCAGGAGGAGAACCTGACACCCTATGTGGAAGGCTCGCTTGGACGCTGGTTTCCGGTCATGAAAACGGCGCAGGAGCGGCCGTTCTGGAAAGCCGATGCGCACCGCATGTCGGTCTACAACCAGTACAAGAACGGCACCGTCAGTTTTGAGTTCACCAAGAACTACAAGTTCACCATTCTCAACAACGAGAACGTATGGGCCAAAGCGGCGAATCGGGTTCTCAACGAGAAGGTTCCTGTCGACAAGGCGGTCGATGAAATGATCGCCCGAATCAAGGCCGTCGCGGGCTGATACCCCCACGTAGTCTGAGCCATCGCGCAAGCGGCCCCGTCAGGGGTCGCCTGCGCGTACCCGCATCGCCATGAACGCCAGCACATTCGATCCGCAGTTTGATACCGCGCCGCCCGCCGCCAAGGCCTCGGGTTCGTGGCAGCGTTGGGGACGTATTCTGGTCGTCCCCTATCTCCTGATCTTTCTGGTCTTCGTCATTTATCCGGTCTGCTACGGGCTGTGGTTGGCGCGCGAACCGCAGACCTATGTCCGGCTTTTCGCCGACCCGATATTCTTCCGGACGATGCTCAATAGCATCGTCTTCATCATTCTCTCGGTCAACCTGAAGATGGCCGTAGCGCTTTTTCTGTCCGGCTTCTTCCTGAACACCCGCTGGTGGGTCAAGTGGCTGTCGCTGGTGTTTATCCTGCCGTGGGCGGTGCCTTCCATACCGACCATCCTGTCGATGCGCTTCATGCTGAACCCGGAATGGGGCGTCATTAACACGCTGATCTTCCAACTCAGTGGTCTGGACGGGCCCAATTGGCTCAACGACCCGACGCTGGCGCTGAGCCTGTCGATGCTCGCGCATATTTGGAAGTCGCTGCCTTTCTGGACGCTGATATTGCTGGCCGGGCGCATGGCGATTCCGGGCGAGCAGTACGAAGCCGCTTCGGTCGACGGCGCGACCGTCTGGCAGAAATTTCGCTTCATCACCTGGCCGTCCATGCGCTCGCTGTACCTCACCTCGACCATCCTGTCGATGATCTGGACGCTGGGCGATTTCAACAGCGTCTACCTGCTCACCGGAGGCGGCCCGGCCGACATGACGCATGTGCTCGCCACGCTCGGCATCCGCTACCTGCGGCTTGATCAGGTCGACCTGTCGCTGGCGTCGATCGTCGTCGCGCTCCCGTTGGTGTTGCCACTGGTTTATTTCATGATGAAACGGTTGTCCAAATGAGCGGCATGACGCTGCGAAAGGTGGGTGCCGAGACGCGCTTGCTGCTGGTCGGCATCCCGGTCTTCCTTTGGACCATGATCCCGATCTACCACATGATCCTGTTTGCGATTTCGCCGCGCGACCAGGCGACTTCGGGGCGGCTGTGGCCCAAGAACCCGACGCTGAGCAATTTCGATTTTGTCTTTCATCAAAAGCATTTTTACCTCGACCATTTCTGGGTCCAGATGGGCAACTCGCTGGTGATTGCGCTGTCGGTCGGCGCGATCACGCTGGGCGTCTCGACCGCCGCTGCCTTTGCCATCAGCCGGCTCAGGGTGCGCGGCGGACGCACCGTGATGAATCTCGCGCTGTTCACCTATTTCATCCCGGCGGCCTTTCTGGCGGTGCCGATGTACAAGACCATGGGCAACTACGGCATCCTCAACAGCCAGTGGGCGCTGATCCTGGCGATGGTGACGATCGCCTCGCCCTACTGCATCTGGGTGCTCAAGCAGGCGTCGGACAAGCTGCCGATCGAGCTCGACGAAGCCGCCAAGATGGACGGCGCCACCGCGATGCAGCTGTTCCGACTGGTCTACCTGCCGCTGATGGTTCCCTCGCTGGTGGCAGTGGGAACCTATGCGCTGCTGCTGGCCTGGAACGAATATCTCTACGCATTCTTGCTGCTGTCCAACGACACCAGCGTCACGCTGGCGGTGGCGCTGGGCAACTTTTTGTCGGCGGACGACTCGCCGTGGGAGTTGCTGATGACGACCGGTCTGATCTACGCCTTGCCGCCGGCAGCGATTTATTACACATTCAAGCGCTACATGGTTTCCGGCCTGACGGCGGGTGCTGTCAAGAGCTAAAGCGAGGACGAGACATATGGCATCGGTCGCATTCCAGAAAATCGAGAAGAGCTTCGGACGAGTGAAGATCATCCATGGCATCAGTTTCGACATCTCGGACGGCGAGTTCGTCGTGCTGGTCGGTCCCTCGGGCTGCGGCAAATCGACGTTGCTGCGCATGCTCGCTGGTCTGGAGGACATCAGCGCCGGCGAGATCAGCATCGACGGACGGGTGATCAACGAGCTCGACTCCAAGGATCGCGACATCGCGATGGTGTTCCAGAGCTACGCGCTGTACCCGCATATGACGGTGCGCGACAACATGGCGTTTAGCCTCAAACTGCGCCGCGCCGACGCCGCGCTGACCAGCCAGCGCGTTGGCGACGCCGCGCGTATCCTGAACCTCGAGCTGCTGCTCGATCGTTTTCCGCGCGAGCTGTCGGGCGGCCAGCGCCAGCGCGTCGCCATGGGCCGCGCGATCGTGCGCGACCCCAAAGTTTTCCTGTTTGATGAGCCGCTGTCGAACCTCGACGCCAAGCTGCGGGTGGCGATGCGCGCCGAGATCAAGGCGCTGCATCAGCGGCTCAAGACCACCACCGTGTATGTGACGCACGACCAGATCGAGGCCATGACCATGGCCGACCGCATCGTGGTGATGAACGAAGGGATCATTGAGCAGATCGGGACCCCGCTGGATCTTTTTGACCATCCGGGCAACCTGTTCGTGGCGCAGTTCATCGGCTCGCCGTCGATGAATGTCTTTGCGGGCGAGTTGCACCAGGCTGCTGGGCGCAGTTGGGTGCAGGCCGAAGGCATCCAGTGGCCGGTCGCTGCAACCACAGCGGGGCGTGAGGGCCAGGCAGTGCATTATGGAATCCGCCCGGGCGACATCGGAATCACCGCGCCCGGAACCGGGATCGACGCCAGGGTGATCGTCGTCGAGCCGACCGGCGCCGAGACCGAACTGCTGCTCGAGGTTGGCACCAGCCGCTTCATCGTCGTGCTGCACGGCCGCACGCAGGTCCAACCCGACGATCTGGTGGGACTGCAGATCGACGCGGCCAAGGCGCACCTGTTCGAGCAGGGCAGCGGCAAGCGCCTGGGCTGAGCGGCTTGCGGTGACGGTGTGGCCATGGCTTGCTTGCTGGTAGTGATGGGGGTCTCGAGCTGCGGCAAAAGCACTGTCGCGGCTGCTTTAGCCCGATGCCTGCAGCTGCAGTACGTCGAAGGCGACGAGCTGCATTCTGCCGCCAACATAGCGCGTATGCGCTCCGGCGTGGCGCTGACCGACGCCGACCGACGCGACTGGCTCGACGCCCTGGCAGGGCATCTGCAACGGGCCCAGCGCCAGCAGATGGGCGTCGCCATGGCGTGTTCGGCGCTCAAGCGCAGTTACCGCGACATCCTGCGCCGCGGCGTCAGCGAGCTGTTGTTTGTGCACCTGCGTGGTTCTCCGGCGCTGCTGGCGCAGCGCAGCGCGCAGCGCGCCGGCCACTACATGCCGGCTTCGTTGCTGCAAAGCCAGTTTGAAATACTCGAGGCCCCGCAAGCCGACGAGCGGGCGATGGAGTTCGAGGTGGAGCAGCCGCCCGAGGCAATCGTTCAAGCGGTCGTCGCCGAAATCGCGCGGCGATCGGCCATCGCGTCGGCGACATAGTGCAAAGGCCACACCATGCAGCATTTCACCAAGATCCTTCTGAGCACCGGCGCCGACGGCCGGGCCTTCTTTTCGCACCAGGAGTTGCCGCTGTCTGAGGGCTCGCCCCAGTCGATGCTGTCGGCCGTCTTCGCCTGCGGCGGCTACCAGTTGCGCCACAGTCCGGTGGGCTTTCGCAGCCAGTTCCATTGCACCGGCAGCCCGCAATGGGTATTCATTCTGGGTGGACAGATGGAGATCGGACTGCAGGGCGGTGCGTCACGGCGATTCAAACCCGGCGAGCATTTCTATTCTGCCGATGTGCTGCCTGAAGGTGCGCGCTTCGATCCGCTGGTGCACGGGCACTGGAGTCGCCAGGTCGGTCCTGATCCGCTGCTCACGCTGTTCGTGCGCGGATGAGCGCTCGCGCGAGTCTGCAGCGACCACTTCACATTCACACATTGGAGGCATAGCATGGCGTGCTTGACCCAGTCAGAAGTCGCGCATTACCGCGAGCAGGGCTACCTGGTGCCGGCCTTTAGCCTAGCGCAGCAGCAGGTGGATCGGCTGCGCGTTTCGCTCGAGCGGCTGATCCGCGATAACCCGGACGTGCGTCCGGAGAAGTTGGTCAGCGCGCATATTGCCGGCCGTGATGGGGCGCCGAATGCCGAGGGCGTGCGCGGCCACCAGGACTTCCTGGAGCTGGCGCGCGATAGCGCCATCCTCGACGCGGTCGAGCAGCTGATCGGGCCTGACATCGTGTTGTGGGGCTGCCATGTATTTTGCAAACCGGCCGGCGACGGGCTTGAAACGCCGTGGCACCAGGACGGACATTACTGGCCGATCCGTCCGCTGGCAACCTGTACCGTCTGGCTTGCGCTGGATGCGTCGACCCGCGACAACGGCTGCCTGCGGGTGATTCCGCAATCGCACGCCTCGCGCGTCAGCTATCCGCACTTGGTGGAAGACCGCCAGGAAATGGTGTTGCAACTGCGTGCAGCGCCCGACGCATTCGACGAGGGCGCTGCGGTTGACCTGGAACTGCAGCCGGGCCAGATGTCGATGCACGATGTGCATATGATCCACGGCGCGCGCGTCAACCACTCCACCCGGCGCCGGGCCGGCGTGGCGTTGCGCTATATGCCGGCCAGTTCGGTCTTCGAGCGCGACCTCAATCCAGCAAACGGCCAGTCAGGGCTGCCGGTGGCTTTTGCCACCCGTCCGCTGTGGCTTTTGCGTGGTGAGGACCGCAGCGGACGCAACGACTTCCATATCGGCTTCGCGTCCTGAGTCGGGCCGGGCGCGTCAGCGACCGCCGCGCGGGCCTCCCGATCCGCCCCCGTAGCCTCCGCCTCCGCCTCCGTAGCCCCCGCCGGAACGGCCGCCCCCACCGTATCCTCCGCCCCCACCGCTGCGGTTTCCGCCGTAGCCGCCGCGCCGCGCTGCGCCGCGCTCGGCCATCATGTCGACGCTGGTGCGCATCGGGTCGGGCTGGCCCTGCGGCGCTGCGCCGCGCGGCTGCGCGTTGCCGCCACCCTGCCCGCCACGCGCCGACTCGCCACCGCGGCCACCCGGGAAGCCGCCTGCGGCCGGACGAGGACCCTGGCCGCCGTAGGCGTTGCCGCGTCCGCCGGCCGGTCGCTGGCCACTACCGGCCGAGCGGCCGCCGCCACCGCCACCGCCTGGGCTGCGTCCGCCACCGCCACTTCCGGCGCGGTTGTCGCGCACCCGCTCCATCATCTCGCTGCGCGCGGCCTTCGCCGCAGCCATCATCACGTCGCGGCTCGGTGGCTTGCCGGCGCCGCCCCAGATCGTCTGGCGGCCCATGGCGATGGGCTCGGCACGCTCACCCGGCTCGGGGCCGAAGCCGTCGACCAGTTGCACCTCGATGGTCTGCTTGGTGTAACGCTCGATGTCCTGCATGAAGCCTTCCTCGTCCAGGCAGACCAGGCTCACCGCAGCGCCGTCGGATCCGGCGCGGCCGGTGCGGCCGATACGGTGCACGTAGTCCTCGCTGACATTCGGAATGTCGAAGTTCACCACATGCGGCAGCTCGTCGATATCGATGCCGCGCGCCGCGATGTCGGTCGCCACCAGCGCCCGGATATCGCCGCTCTTGAACCCGCCTAGCGCTTGGGTGCGCGCGGCCTGGCTCTTGTTGCCGTGCAAGGCCATCGCGTGGATGCCGTTCTTGGTCAGGAATTCGGCGACATTGTTGGCGCCGAACTTGGTGCGGGTAAAGACCAGCACCTGGCTCCAGTTGTGCTGCTGGATGATGTGCGCCAGCAGCGCCTTCTTCTTGCCGCGCCCGACCGGATGGATCGTCTGGCTGATGCGCTGCACGGTGGTGTTGCGTGGCGTGACCTGAACGCTTTGCGGATTCTTCAGCAGCGTCGCCGCCAGATCGCGGATCTCGTCGCTGAAGGTCGCCGAGAACAGCAGGCTTTGCTTGTCGCGCGGAACGACCGCCAGCACTTTTTTCACGTCGTGGATGAATCCCATGTCGAGCATGCGGTCGGCCTCGTCGAGCACCAGTATCTGGACCTGACCGAGATCGAGCACGCCCTGTCCCATCAGGTCGAGCAGGCGGCCCGGGGTTGCCACCAGGATGTCCACGCCTTTGCGAACCCGGCTGATCTGCGGGTTCATGCCGACTCCGCCGAAGATCACGGTTGACGAGAGTTCAAGGAACTTGCCATAGCTTTGCACCGACTCCTCGATTTGCGCTGCGAGTTCGCGGGTCGGCGTGAGCACCAGCGCGCGGATGCCGATGCCGCCAAACTTGTTTTGCGGCGCCTGGCCTTTGCTCAGCTTGTCGAGCATCGGCAGCACGAAGGCGGCGGTCTTGCCGGTTCCGGTCTGCGCGCCGCCGAGCAGGTCGTGCCCTTCGAGAATGAGCGGTATGGCCTGGGCCTGTATCGCGGTAGGGGTTTCGTAGCCCTGCTCGCGCACGGCCTTGACAATGGCCGGAGCCAGTTGGAGATCTTCAAAGTTCATAGTGATGCGCCCGTCCTGGGCGCTTGGCATGTCGACCCGTCCCCCCGTCACGACGAGGGGCCAGTTGGGGCAGACAGAATCAAAAATGGGACGCGTGCGCTAGGCCTGGTCCCCAGCGGTTGCTGAGATTGTGGGCAGCTGGAACGCCACAACAGCCGCTATTGTCGCACGGGCCAGGGCCGGCGGGGCTTTGGCGCTGCGATTGCAGCAGACGGTCCGCGCTCGGCGGATAATAGGCGCCTAGCCGCATTGCGGATCCTGCAGGTGATCCGAAGCAAATCGCGTCTCCGGCGCAGCGGCGCAATCGCTTGTCAACGCTCTCTTTACTGGTAAACCATGGCGCAATATGTATTCACGATGAACCGCGTCGGCAAGATTGTTCCGCCGAAGCGACACATCCTCAAGGGCATCTCGTTGAGCTTTTTTCCGGGCGCCAAGATCGGCGTGCTCGGAACCAATGGCTCCGGCAAGTCGACGCTGCTCAAGATCATGGCCGGCGTCGACAAGGAAATCGAAGGCGAGGCGACGCCCATGGCGAACCTGAACATCGGCTATTTGCCGCAGGAGCCGCAACTCGACCCGACGCAGACGGTGCGCGAAAGCGTCGAGGCTGGCATGGGTGCGATCTTCGGCGCCAAGGCAAGGCTTGAAGAAATCTATGCGGCCTACGGCGAGCCCGACGCCGACTTCGACAAGCT
>CAISIP010000119.1 GCA_903885415.1 uncultured beta proteobacterium | reverse complement strand
TGTCGTTCGAGAGCCGGGGAATGCTTCTGGACCGGGCCTACGCGATTCGTGAGACGCTGTTTCATGACCCCTACTACCAGCGCCATGTCGTGGGCCCAGTGCTGGTGCGCGCGGTATTCGACGGCCATTTCGAGAGCGAGGCGAACTACGCGGTTTTTCGCACCAAGCTGTCGGGCCTGTCGACGGTGTTCAACGTCGGGCGCTACATCGACACCGTGGTGCGCACCGCCAACGGGCTCAAATTCAAGTCGCGCCAGTGCATCTACGACAGCGAGTTGATACCGAACTCGATCATCTACCCGATCTGACGACCTGCACATTTGCGCAGACAATCAGCGGCTAAAAAGGAGAATCAGATGGACCCGCAAGAGCAAACCGAACGCGATGTTCGCACCATCCGGCAACTGCTGGAGAACTGGGTTGTCTGGCGCGACGCCGGCGACTGGGAGCGTTTTCGCAGCGTGTGGCATGACGACGGCGTCATGATGGCGACCTGGTTCCAGGGCGTGGCGGACGAATTCATCCGCGTATCGCGCGAAGGCTGGGACCGTGGCGTCAGCATCCTGCACTTTCTGGGCGGCAGCGCGGTCGACCTGCAAGGCCAGCGCGCGGTCGCACAAACCAAGATGACCATATCGCAGCGCGCCTCGGTGCATGCAGTGCTGGTCGACGTGGTGTGCACCGGGCGCTTCTACGACTTCCTTGAAAAGCGCGACGGCCGCTGGGCCATTGTGCTGCGCCAGCCGATCTACGAAAAGGACCGCATGGACCCGGTATCGCCCAGCGCGCGGCTCGAGTTGGATCCGGCGCAACTCGCGCTGTTTCCGGAAGGCTACCGCCACCTGGCCTACCTGCAGAGCCAGATCGGCTACAAGGTCAAGACCGACATGCCAGGCTTGAAGGGCGCCGAGGTGACTGCGCTGTACGCGCGGGGAGCGCGCTGGCTGCAGGGCGAGCCGCTGTAGCCCGGGCAAGTGAACCCATTCCAAAACCAGGAGCGTGCCATGACCCACAAACACCCCACGATGGACCGGCGCCACGCGCTGCTGGCCGGCGCCGGCGCCATCGCCGCAGCAGCGCTGCCAAGCGCCGCGCGCTCGCAGGGCCTGTCCAGCCGGCCGGTGCGACTGCTGATTGCGCAGGCCCCCGGAACGACACCGGACTCGCTGGCCCGCCTGCTCGCGCCGCGCCTGCAGGCGCGCTGGAATCAGCCCTTCGTGGTGGAAAACCGACCCGGCGCTTCGGGCGCACTGGGCATGGACGCCGTCGCCAAGGCGCCCCCTGACGGCCATACGATGCAGGTCAACGTCTCGACCACCGTTACCCTGCCCCTGTTCTACGCGAAACTGGGCTTTGATCCGCTGACCAGCTTTCAGCCGGTCGGCTTGATAGGCGCTACCAACTTCGTGCTGGTGGTGCACCAGTCGGTACCAGTGACCACGGTCCGCGAATGGATCACCTGGGCCAAAAGTCAACCCGGCAAACTCAACTACGCCTCTCCCGGACTGGGAACGCACCATCACCTGTGCATGGAGCTGCTCAAGCAGATGGTGGGGGTTGACATTGTGCACGTGCCCTACAAGGCTGCGTCGCAGGCTTACACCGACTTCATTGGCGGTCAGATTCCGACCATGTTCATGCCGCTGCCCAATGCGCTGGGATTCGCCAAGGAGGGCCGAATCCGGCTGCTGGCGGGAACCATGCGCGAGCGCTTTGGACTGGGACCCGAACTGCCGTCGCTGAGCGAGGCAGGGGTGCGCGACTTCAATGTCGAGCCCTGGTACGGACTGTGGGCACCGGCGGGCATGGGCGCCGACCTGCTTGCCAAGTACGACACGCTGCTGCGCGAGGTGCTGGCCGAGCCGGAGACCCGCGAAGCGCTGGCCAAGATCGGCGTGGTTGCCAAGTCAAGCTCGCCGACGGATCTGGGGAAAATTGCGCGCGCCGAATTCGAACTCTGGACCCGGGTGCTGCAGCAGGCAGGCATCAAACCCGAATAGGGAGCGCCTGAAGCCCTTTACCGCGACGGCAATAGCGCACGCCGATCGACTTTTTGAGACCTGGGCCCGACTGGCAGCCTTGCATTTTCTCAAGCGCCCGGCATACTCGCTTTTCTACCATCCGGTCGCAAGCCTATTCGCCACCTTCCTTCCCAAGAGCAGCAGCCCCCATGACAGACGAACCCCTATTCATGACGCCGGCCGAGATGCAGCGCGCGGTTGCCAAGCTGCTGCCCAGCGCGCTGGCGAAAAGAAGCGACCTGGAGCTGGTCTGGGCGCAGGCGGTTGAGGCTGATCTTCGGGCCAAGCCGCCGGCAGACGGCACCCCGTTACACGATGCGGCTGCACCCGATCCAGCACCCTGAGCAATCGTGTCGGGTTGACGGACTGGGTGGAACGGCCTGCACCAGGAAAAGTGTCCAAAAGTTCCCCGATGCACGAGTAACGCCAGGAGTTGACGCGTCAATCCCAGGACGAGGCAACAGGCCCTTGATCTGAACCTGTGCAACCGGCGCACGCGCAAGAGACGGGCCATGCGCTGGAAGCAGTCACCCCAGCAGGGGCGACTTCACTAGCGCCGATGACAAATGTTCGCCTGAGCGGCGGCCCACAATAGGCAAAAATAGAACCTGACTCAAGCCGACAGAAAGGGCCGCTTATGACAGCGGCCTTTTTGTCCCGCCAAAACCAATTAGAGAATCAAATCAGTGGCAGCCAACACAGTGACGCTTACCAACTGAATTTGAAACTCAGCGGCTGTGTCGCGGTCGTTGCTGCCATACAAAATTTCATTCTCAAACCAGACAGCACCATTGGCATTGGCGGTGCTCACGTTGGTAGCTGCGCCCACATAAGTGAACGCGTCATTGATCCAATTGCCTGATTTGGCATCAATACCAGACAAGTCAAGTTTGTCACC
>CAISIP010000118.1 GCA_903885415.1 uncultured beta proteobacterium | reverse complement strand
GGTCGCCATAGATTGCGCGCGCCAGCCCGATGCGCTGACGCTGCCCACCCGACAAGAGGTTGCCGGCTTCGCCGATTGGCGTATCGTAGCCCTTGGGGAAACGCAGGATCATCTCGTGCAAGCCGGCGCTCTGCGCTGCAGCGATCACCTGCTTCGGGTCGACCTCGCCAAAACGCGCGATGTTCTCGGCGATCGACCCGTCAAGCAGTTCGACATCCTGCGGCAGGTAGCCGATATGGGGCCCGAGTTCGACACGGTCCCAGCGCGCGATGGGAACGCCGTCGAGCGTCACATCGCCCGAGACGTCGGGCCAGATGCCCACCAGCACCCGCGCCAGCGTTGACTTGCCCGAGCCCGACGGGCCCAGGATCGCCGTCACCGTCCCGGCGGCGACGCCAAAGCTCAGGTTCTGCAATATTGGCGTCGCCCGACCGGCTGCCCTGGCAAAGACCTGCTCCACCAGGATCGCACCGGTCGGGGCGACGCGCGTCAGCGCCGGGTCGCGCTGCGGATAGTCGATCAGCAACTGCTCCAGACGCGCAAAGGCCGCGCGCATGCCGGTGAACTGGCGCCAGTTGCTGACGATCATGTCGATCGGCGCGAGGGCGCGCGTTATCAGGATGTTGGACGCGATCATCGCGCCGGGCGATATCTGGCCGTCTATCGCCAGCAGCGCGCCCGCACCCAGCGCCAGCGACTGCTGGCTGTAGCGAATGAATTTGCTCAGCGCCGTGATGCGGTGCGTCATCCGCTGCGCGGCGCCGCTGCGCTCCAGATGGTCGCGGTGGCGCTCCATCCAGCGCGCCTGCAGGCTGCGGATCATTCCCATCGACTCGAGCAGTTCGGCGTTGCGCAGCTTGCTCTGCAAAAAGGCGCCGACGTCGCCGGCCGCCTTGACCGCCGCCTCGGCTGGCGCCGCCGTGTTGCGGTGGCTAAACCAGGCCAAGGCAATCTGAACCAGAGCAAACACGATGCCGAGGTAGCCGAGCCATGGGTGCAGGAAGAACAGCACGGCCATGTATATGGGGGTCCAGGGCGCGTCGAAAAAAGCGAATATGCCGCTGCCCGTCAGGAACTGCCGAATCTGGATCAGGTCAGCAAAAGCGCGCGACGGGCTGGCCCCGCTTTGGCTCAGCTGGGATTCGAAGCTGGCGTTGAACACCTTGGTGCTGAGCTGCTCGTCGAGCCGCACACCCGAGCGCACCAGCAGCCGCGCGCGCAGCCGTTCGGCGACCGCCATCACGGCAAACAGGAACAGCGTTAGCAACGACACCGCCACCAGCGTCAACTCGCTCTGGCTGGCCATCACCCGGTCGTAGACCTGCAGCATGTAGATCGTAGGCGTGAGCATCAGCAGATTGGCGACCATGCTGAGCGCACCGACCAGCAGGAACTCGCGCCGGAAACCCCACAGGGTCGATGTCAGCGCACTGCGAATGAAAAATGGCTTTTGGGTCATGGTGTTGCCTCTGCCTTCATGCGGCGCTCGGCGCCATCGTCGCTGCGGGCTGGCGTGCCTTGGCCGCGGCCTCCG
>CAISIP010000117.1 GCA_903885415.1 uncultured beta proteobacterium | reverse complement strand
GGATTGTACAATTGTACAATCGTACGATCATACGATGGCGCTCAGCGTGCGCGGGTAAGCGGGCACTCTGGTCACCCGACGGCCCGGCAACTGGACGCAGACTTAGGACAAGGGGCGGGCTGCAAACCGCCTCATCAGGGAGCTTCAACCGTCGTGCGCAAAATTTGGCTCATATTCAGTCAGGCCGCAACCATCAGCCTCGCCGCGCTGTTTGTGGTGACCACGCTGCGTCCCGAATGGCTTGGCCGGCAGGGTACGCCCGGCGCGCAGGTGATAGGTTTGAAAGAAGCGAACTCCCCCGAAACCACCCCCGGGCAGGGCGCGCCCGGACGCCTGACCTCTTATAACGACGCCGTGCGCAAGGCGGTGCCCGCAGTAGTGAATATTTTCACCTCCAAGGCGGTAAAGGCACGGCGCCACCCGTTTGCCAATGACCCGCTGTTCCGGCAGTTTTTCTGCGACCAGATGGAGCAGTAGCAACGCTCCACCGGCCTCGGCTCGGGCGTGATTGTCAGCAGCAAGGGCTACATCCTCACCAACCACCACGTCATCGAAGCGGCCGACGAAATCGAAGTGGCCACGGCTGACGGCAAAAAATTCAAGGCGCGCGTGGTGGGCAGCGACCCGGACACCGATATCGCAGTGCTACAGGTGACAACCGAATCCCTGCCCGCGATCACCTTCGGCAACGATGACGGGCTGCGCGCCGGCGATGTGGTGCTGGCCATCGGCAACCCATTCGGGGTCGGCCAGACGGTGACCATGGGCATTGTGTCGGCGGTGGGACGCAGCCACCTTGGCATCAACACCTTCGAGAATTTTATCCAGACCGACGCCGCAATCAACCCGGGAAACTCGGGCGGGGCGCTGATCGACAGCAATGGCAACCTGGTCGGCATCAACACCGCCATTTACTCACAATCGGGCGGATCCATGGGCATAGGCTTTGCGATACCGGCTTCGAGCGCGCGGCAGGTGATGGAGAGCATCATCGAAACGGGCAGCGTGACGCGCGGCTGGATCGGCGTGGAGGCGCAGGAGATCACCCCGGAGTTGGCCGAATCGTTCAAATTGCCGGTGGTGTCAGGCACGCTAATCGCCGGTGTGATGCGCGGCGGCCCGGCCGACAAGGGCGGCGTCCGCCCGGGTGATGTACTGCTGCAGGTCGAGGGCAAAGCGGTGACCGACCCGCAAAGCATGCTCACCCTGGTGGCGGCACTGGTGCCGGGCAAGCTGGCCAAGCTGAAAATCCGCCGCGACACCAAGAACCTGGACGTGCAGGTCGAAGTGGGCAAGCGCCCCAACGCACAACGGCAAAAACCCCGTTAGTCCCCCCGGGGGCTTACTTGCCCTGCTCGGCTGGCGCCGCGGCGTCGGGAGTCTCTGTGGACGCCGTGGAATCAGCGGGCTTGGCCGCATCCGGATCAGTGTCCGGCCGCTTGCCAATGAAGCGGCCCAGAATGATGCCCATTTCGTAGAGCAGGCACATCGGCACGGCCAGCAGCAATTGCGACAACACATCGGGCGGCGTCACCACCGCAGCCACGACAAAGGAGCCGACGATGACGTAAGGCCGCGCCTCGTTGAGCTGCTTGAGAACCGTCGCTGGCGTTCCCTTGGGCGCGTAAAGGCCATGCCAGATGGTCAGCTCAAAGCCCTTGAGGCCCATATCCTGGAGCGTCGGATAGTCCTTCAGCAGCTTGTGCTTGGTCAGCGGCTTGGCCGTCGTCACCGCAAAAGCTTTGATCCGTCCTGACTCGATCTGTTGTGTCGTGTTGGTGGTCTGGTCGCACATCAGATCCACCTGGCCACCGACCAGCGCATTCATCGCCGGGCCGGTGCCGCTATAGGGAATGGTCGTCATGGCCTCGCTGGCGTGGACCGCCGACTGCCACATCAGGCTGCACAGATGCGATGCCGAACCCAGCCCTGCGTGCGCGATGTTGAGCTTTCCCGAATTGGCGCGAATATAGTTTTCAAAGTCGCGATAGGTGTTAGCGGGCAACTGGGGCTTGCCGACCAGCGTCATCGGTACTTCATTGATCATTCCGAGAAATTCGAAGTCCTCCAGCGGCTTGTAAGCCAGCTTCTTGTAAAGGGCCGGCGTCGCCGCCATGCCAATATGGTGCAGCAGTAGCGTGTGGCCGTCGGGCGCCGCGCGCGCCACCTTGGTCGCGCCAATGGTTCCGCCTGCACCGACCGAATTTTCGACGACGAAATTCGCGCTACCCCCCATCGCCTTGCGCATCGTCTCGCCGAGCTGTCGGGCCACCAAATCGGTTGGGCCGCCGGCAGCAAAGGGGACGACGATCGATATCGGCCTGCTTCCGGGATAGACCTGGGCCTGGGCCAGCACGCAGGCCGCGCTCAGCGCAATGACGAACAATTTTTTCATGGGTATCTCCAGCTATTTCAATAGTGTTCAACAGGCGCATTTTAGGGCGCCACTGCAGAGCCGATCACCGCATCCACTGCCTGACTCTGCCTAGGATCTGCGCAAATGCCCAGCTTGGGTTCTTCAATTCCTTGGCACCATCGCCCTCATCGATAACTTCGCGCATCCTCGATCACCTTTCCGTCATTGGGCAGACTGCCTGGCAAGACCAGTTCCACGTCGCCGCGCAGTTTGGTGATGTCACGGATGGCGGTCGCGATCTTCTCGGCTAAGCCATCGGGCCCGCCACACGCGGTCTCGACCAGCAGTTTCATGGCGTCGCTGGCCATTTCGCCACTCACCACCATCCGCGCGCGCACCACTTCCGGAAAACGCTTGGCGATCGCGTCGACTTGCGCCGCGTGAACGAACATGCCGCGGATCTTGGTGGTCTGGTCGGCGCGTCCCATCCAGCCCTTGATGCGCGCGTTGGTTCTCCCGCTTGGGCATTGGCCCGCCATGATGGCGCTCAGGTCGCCCGTGCCAAAACGAATCAGCGGGTAGGCCGGGTTCAGGCTGGTGACGACCAATTCGCCCACCTCGCCCACAGGAACCGGGTCGCCGGTTCCTGGACGCACGATTTCGACGATCACGCCCTCGTCGAGCACCAGCCCTTCTCGCGCTGGGCACTCATAGGCTATCAGCCCCAGGTCTGCGGTTGCGAAGCACTGGTACGCGTCGATCCCGCGCTGCGACAGCCAGTCGCGCAGGCTCGGTGGAAAGGCCTCGCCGCCGAGCATCGCCTTGCGCACGCTGGGTAGCGGGACGCCCATCTCTGCGGCCTTGTCAACGATGATTTTCAAAAAGCTGGGCGTACCGATATAGCCGGCGGGCTTGAGCTCGGCCATCGCCTGCACCTGCTGCTCCGTCTGGCCGGTGCCACCGGCGAAAACCGTGCAGCCCAGCGCATGCGCTCCGCTTTCCATCATCGATCCCGCAGGAACAAAGTGGTAACTAAAGCAGTTGTGAATCAGTTCGCCGGGCCTGAAACCGGCGGCAAAAATCGCACGCGCCATACGCCAATAGTCGCGGCCAGATCCTTCGGGCTCGTAGATCGGACCCGGGCTGGCGAATACGCGCGGCATGCGCGCGCCATAGCGCAGCGTGGAAAAGCCACCGAAGACGTCAGCGCCCGCCGCACGCTGCGCTTGTTGGCGCTGCTGCAGGTCGCCCTTGCGTGTGACCGGCAGACGCGCCAGCGCGGCGCGGTCGCGAACGGCACTGGCGTCGACACCTGCGAGCAGTTCGGCGAAGGCAGTGCTGGCCGTCTGGGCGTGTGCGATCTGCCCCGGCAGCGCCTGGAAGTGCGCCGCTTCGCGTTCGCTGGCGGCTCGGGTTTCGAGCGCGTCGTAGTGCTGCTGCATGGTGTCTGTCATTGCCTCATGCCAGCCAGCGCTTGCGCCGCTTGTAGCTCTTGCCGTCCTTGAACGACTTGCGCTCGCCGCCGCCGACACCCAGGTAGAACTCTTTCACGTCTTCGTTGTTCGCCAGGTCGCGCGCCAGGCCGTCCATCACGACCCGGCCCGACTCCATGATGTAGCCGTAGTCGGCATAGCGCAGCGCCATGTTGGTGTTCTGTTCGGCCAGCAGGAAGGTGACCTTCTCCTTTTGGTTGAGGTCCTTGACGATCTCGAAAACTTCCTCGACGATCTGCGGCGCCAGCCCCATCGACGGCTCGTCGAGCAGCATCACGCTGGGGTTGGTCATCAGCGCGCGGCCTATTGCACACATCTGTTGTTCCCCCCCCGACGTATAAGCAGCCTGCGAAGCACGGCGCGTCTTCAGGCGCGGGAAATAGGTATAGACCTTCTCCAGGTTGCGGGCGACTTCAGCGCTGTCCTTACGGGTGTAGCCGCCGGTCAGCAGGTTTTCCTCGATCGTCAG
>CAISIP010000116.1 GCA_903885415.1 uncultured beta proteobacterium | reverse complement strand
TGCAGCGTGGCGCCGGTGGGGCTGGGCACCCAGGCGGTGTTGGCGCCCGCTTTCGGATGGGCGATTTTCTGCTCGAGCATGGCTTTCATCAGGTCCGGCATGGCCCACATGCCCTTGCCGATCTGGGCGCGCCCGCGCAGGCCGCAGGCCAGGCCGACCAGCACGTTGTTGCGTTCGTAGGCCTGGATCCAGGCGCTGCTCTTCATGTCGCCCTTGCGGATCATCGGCCCGGCCTGCATGGCGCTGTGCATCTCGTCGCCGGTGCGGTCCAGGAAGCCGGTGTTGATGAAGGCGACGCGGCTGGCGGCGGCGGCAATGCAGGCCTTCAGGTTGACGCTGGTGCGGCGCTCCTCGTCCATGATGCCGAGTTTGACCGTGCTGTCGGGCAGGCCCAGCATCGTCTCGACGCGGCCAAACAACTCGGCGGCGAAGGCGACCTCGGCCGCGCCGTGCATCTTGGGCTTGACGATGTAGACCGAACCCTTGCGCGAGTTGCGGATGGCTTCGCCCGAGGGCAGGACACCGTGGCCCTGCAGGTCGTGCAAGGCGATGGTGGTAGTGACCACCGCGTCGAGGATGCCCTCGGGAATCTCATGCACCCGGCCGTCGCGGTCGGCGTAGAGGATGGCCGGGTTACTCATCAGGTGGCCGACATTGCGCACAAACATCAGCGAACGGCCGTGCAGGCGCACCGCACGGCCCTTGCCCGAGGGCGGCGTGTAGAGCCGGTCCGGGTTCAGGCCGCGGGTGAAGTGCTGCGTGCCCTTGCGCACGTCTTCGGTCAGGCTGCCCTTCAGGATGCCCAGCCAGTTGCGGTAGGCCAGCACCTTGTCCTGGGCGTCGACCACTGCCACCGAGTCTTCCAGGTCGACGATGGTCGACAGCGCCGCTTCCAGCACCAGGTCGCAGACGCCGGCCGGGTCGCTGGCGCCGATCGGCGTTGCGCGGTTGATGCGCAGGTCCAGATGCAGGCCGTGGTGCATCAGCAGCACCGATGAGGGGGTTTTGGCCTCACCCTGGTAGCCGGCGAACTGGGTGGCATCGGCTAGGCCGGTTCGGCGGCCGTCTTTGAGTTCGACGGCGAGTTGGCCGTTACGGATGCGGTAAGCGACGGAGTCCAGATGCGAGCCCTTGCGCAGCGGCGCTGTGCGGTCCAGCACATGGCGCGCGTAGGCGACTACCTGTGCGCCGCGCTGGGGGTTGTAGCCGCCCTTGCGGCCGACTCTTTCGCAGCCCTTGGTTTCGGCGATCACGTCGGTGCCGTACAGGGCGTCGTACAGGCTGCCCCAGCGCGCATTCGCCGCATTGAGCGCGTAGCGGGCGTTGAGCACCGGCACCACCAACTGCGGCCCAGCTTGTTTAGCCAGTTCGGAGTCGACCTTGGAGGTGCTGATCCGGACCTTGGCCGGCTCTGGCACCAGGTAGCCGATGCGCTCCAGAAAGCCGCGATAGGCCGCCATGTCCAGAATCGGACCGGGGTGGGCCTGGTGCCAGGCGTCCAGTTCGGTCTGCAGCCGCTCGCGCTCGGCGAGCAGGGCGATGTTCTTCGGCGCCAGGTCGGCCACGATGGCGTCAAAACCTTCCCAGAAGCGGGCCGTGCTGACGCCGGTGCCGGGCAGCACCTGGTCTTCGATGAAGCGGTGCAGTTCGGTGGCCACTTGCAGGCGGTGTTCCTGGGTGCGTTCGGTCATGGTGTGAAACCTCGTTCAGGGGTGGGTGGAAAGAAATCCAGTACGGCGCGCAAGCTGCTGCCGGTGCGGGTGGGTTCGGTGTCGAGCTCTTCAAAGGGCAAGCCATAGCGGTTGACCCACAGTGTCTGATAGCCGTACCAGGTGGCCGCCAGCGCGTCCCAGGCATTGCAGCTGACAAAGGCGATCTGGCCAGCGGCCAGACCGGTCGCCTGCTCCCCCAGCGCGTAGGCCAGCGGGTCGGTCTTGTATTTGCGCACACTGTCGACGCTGATTACATGGTCGAGCAGGCCATCGAGCCCGGCGGATTTGATCGCCAGCGCGAGCATCGCCGGGTCGCCATTACTCAGGATTCCTGTCACGATGCCGCGGTCCCGCAGTGCGCGCAGCACCTCGCGGTTCTCCGGAAATGCACTCAGGCAACGGTACTCGTTCATCAGGCGCTCGATCTGCAGGTCGAAGCGGGCCCCCGGCGCAAGGGTCGGTGCCACCAGCCGTTTGATCGCGTAGCGCAACGCCGCGTGGGTCAACTCCCAAAACGGCCGGTAATGCGCGCCGCCACTGCTGGTGCTGACCAGTCGGGTGTATTCGATCTGCTTGTCGCGCCACAGGACGCCCAAAGCCTGTCCGTGCCCCGGGAACAGTTGCTCAGCCAGCAAGCCGACGCTGTAGACGTCAAACAGGGTGCCGTAGGCGTCAAACAGAACGGCTTGGGGTATTCGCATCGCACCACTGTATTGCATACATTCGGGTCTATTAGTGGCTTTTTTGGAGCCACATTGATGACAAAAATGAAGCTAATACAAGTTCGCAAGCGGGCTTCGGCGGCCCCTGTGCCGCCAAACCCTAAAATCCGGGCGTGAACCCGTCGCCACCTTTGGCCACCCCCCTCCCCTCTCAACCGCTGGCCGGCTTGCGGGTGGTCGAGTTCACCCACATGGTGATGGGCCCGACCTGCGGCATGGTGCTGGCCGACATGGGCGCCGAAGTGATCAAGGTCGAGCCGATTGCGGGCGACAGAACCCGCCACCTGCTCGGTTCGGGAGCGGGTTTCTTCCCCATGTTCAACCGGAACAAGAAGAGCATCGCCATCGATCTGCAGCATCCGGACGGCGCCGAGGTGGCGCGCCGCCTCGCGGGAAGCGCCGACATCGTCGCGGAAAACTTCAAGCCCGGCACGATGGCCAAGTACGGGCTTGACTATGCGTCGCTGTCGCGGGCCGATCCGCGGGTGATCTATGTCAGCCACAAGGGCTTTTTACCCGGCCCGTACGACCACCGGACCGCGTTGGACGAAGTGGTGCAGATGATGGGTGGCCTGGCCTACATGACCGGGCGACCGGGCGACCCGTTACGCGCCGGCACGAGCGTGAACGACATCATGGGCGGCATGTTCGGCGCCATCGGTGCGCTGGGCGCGCTAATTCAGCGCGGCATCAGCGGCAAGGGCCAGGAGGTCCAGAGCGCGCTCTTTGAAAACAATGTCTTCCTGGTCGGGCAGCACATGCTGCAATACGCGATCACCGGCAAGGCGGCGGCGCCGATGCCCGAGCGGATCTCGGCCTGGGGGGTCTACGATGTGTTCACCGTGCACGGCGGCGAGCAGATCTTTCTGGCCGCTGTCAGCGACGCGCAGTGGGCCGTGTTTTGCGATGTGTTGGGCTTTGGCGACCTGCTGGTGGATCCGCGCTATGCCAGCAACAACGCGCGGGTGCAGATGCGCGATGCGTTGATACCCGAATTGCGCCGTCGACTGGCGCCGCGCGCTGCCGCCGAACTGGCGCAGCTATTCGAGGACGCCGGACTGCCCTTCGCCCCGATCCGCAAGCCCGAAGAACTGTACGACGACGAGCACCTGATCGCTACCGGCGGACTGGCTGCTATCCGTCTGCCCGACGGAGAGCGCGCCGGTCAGACGGCGCAGACCACGCTCTTTCCTTTCACCATGGACGGGCAACGCCTTGGCGTGCGCATGCACCCGCCGACCATGGGCGAGCACACCGGCGAATTGTTGGCCGGCCTGGGCTACGACGCCGACCGTATCGCATCGCTGCGCCAGCGCTTGGCCGTCGCCTGAGGCAGCATGGCGGCGTTGCTGATCAGCGAAGTGGGGCCGCGCGACGGCCTGCAGTCGGTCAGCGCCACCATGCCGACCGCCGACAAGCTGCGCTGGATAAGCGCATTGCACGACGCCGGGCTGCGTGAAATTGAAGTCTGCTCTTTCGTTCCGGCGCGACGGCTGCCGCAGATGGCCGACGCAGCCGAAGTGGTGCGTCATGCGTTGACGCTTCCAGGGTTGACGGTGATGGCGCTGGTTCCCAATCTGCGCGGCGCGCGCGACGCGCTGGCGGCCGGCGTGCACAAGTTGAGCGTTCCGGTGTCTGCGAGCGCGGCACACTCGCTGGCCAATGTGCGCATGACGCGCGAAGACATGCTGGCGCAGGTGCGCGCGATTGCCGACTTGTGCCGCGAAGCGCGCACCGGGGTCCGACTCGAGGCGGCTATATCGACCGCCTTCGGCTGCACGCTGCAGGGAGCGGTCGACGAGGACGAGGTGATCCGTCTGGCGAGCGCATGCATTGCCGCAGGAGCCGACGAGTCTGGCCTGTCCGACACGGTGGGTTACGCCAACCCGGCCCAGGTGCGTCGGCTGTTCAGGCGCTTGCGCGCCGAGATCGGTGTGCATGCGGGCGGCGCCCACATGCACAACACGCGTGGCCTGGGACTCGCCAATTGTCTGGCGGCTTATGAGGAAGGTGTGCGGACTTTTGACGCCTCGCTCGGGGGTCTGGGCGGCTGCCCCCACGCGCCAGGCGCCTCGGGCAACGTGGTGACCGAAGACCTGGTGTTCATGTTCGAGGCGATGGGCGTTGCCACCGGGGTCGATGTCGCCAAGCTGATCACCGCCCGTGGGCCGCTGATGGCCGGTCTGCCGGCAGAGCCTTTGCATGGGATGCTGCCGGCGGCGGGCTTACCCAGAGGCTGGCGACAGCCCGACCCTGCTCGGGCCTGAGCGCCGATCGGCGTCGGTCCCGGTAGTGGCGTTCGGATAATTTGCCGCAATGGATAAGTTAAAGCAGCTCGAATCCTTCGTATCCGTCGCCACCCGCGGAAGCCTGACCGCGGCTGCGGCCGCCGAGCGGTTGGCGCCGGCCATCGTCGGTCGACGGATCGACGCGCTGGAGCAACGCCTGGGCGTCAAGCTGATGGTGCGCACCACCCGGCGCATCACGCTGACGCACGAAGGCAGCGCCTTTTTGGAGGACTGCCAGCGGCTGCTGGCCGAAATGGCCAACGCCGAGGCCAGCGTGTCGGCGGGTGGCGTCAAAGCCAGCGGCTACTTGCGGATCACGGCGCCAGCGGGCTTTGGCCGACGCCATGTGGCGCCGCTGGTGCCCCTGTTTCGCGCATTGCATCCCGAGGTGAGCATCTCGCTCAATCTGAGCGACCGGGTGGTCGACATAGCCGGCGAGGCTTACGACTGCGCTGTGCGCGTCGGGGACCTGCCGGACTCGTCGCTGGTCAGCCTGCGCATGGCCGACAACCGCCGGCTTTGCGTCGCCACGCCGAACTACCTGCTGCAGCACGGCCGACCGCAGCACCCCACCGACCTGGCCAGGTTCGACTGCCTGTCTTTGTCCAGTGAAACTTCGCAGAGCCGCGGCTGGGCCTTTAGCGTTGGCGGGGCTGCGCGTGGCAGCAGGACGCAGCCGGCCAAGGAGGTGATCTACCTCCGGCCCGCCGGCCCACTGGACTGCTCGGACGGGCAGGTGCTGCACGACTGGTGCCTTGCCGGCTATGGCATCGCATGGCGCAGCAGCTGGGAGGTGCAGGCCGAAATCGCTGCCGGTCGCCTGGTCGAGGTGCTGGAGCAGTATGCTGCGCCGCCGAACGGCATCTTCGCGGTCTTTCCGCAGCGCAAGCACCTACCGCTCAGGGTGCGCCTGTGGATCGACTTCCTCAAGCACCATTACGGGCGCCCCGATCATTGGCAAGTCCGATAGCCTAACAAGGCACCCCGGTCACGGCGTAGCGGCCTTGATTTGCGTCTTGACGCTGAGGCAGGACTTCATGAATGCCCGGCGCTCGTCGCCTTTCTTGCCCACGGCTTCCTTGTTGCAGTTGGCCATCCTGCTTGGTTGCGGTGCCTTGGCCTTGTCCTGCGCCTGGGCGGCGCCAAAGGAAAGCGCCAGGCCCAGAGCGATCAGCGTGATGGTGGTTTTCATGATTTCTCCTTGAAGGATGTTCTGCGAAGTTGCAGTGATCGAATCCCGCCCGGGACTCGGTACCTGAACGGCTTTTCGATCGGATCTGCCGACAGCGCCGGTCGGTAAAATCGCAGCATGTTGACTGTCAAACAAGAATTGCGCATCGAGCTGGCCGCAGTGCTCGAGGAGTTGTCGCCGGGATCGGCTGCGAAGGCCCAGTTCGAGTCGCCCAAGCTCGCGTCGCATGGCGATCTGGCGAGCACGGCGGCAATGCAATTGGCCAAGGCGCTGAAAACCAGTCCGCGCCAGCTCGCGGAGACGCTGCGCGCCGGCATGCTGGCCCGTCCCGCCTTTGTCCGTTGGGTCGATGGCATCGACATTGCTGGCCCCGGTTTTCTCAATATCAGGCTCAAAGCGCAAGCCAAACAGGAAATCGTGCGCGAGGTGCTGGCGGCAGGGGTGCATTTCGGCCGGCGCGAAGCGACTGGCCAGCGCCTGCTGGTGGAATTTGTTTCGGCGAACCCGACCGGGCCCCTGCACGTCGGCCACGGCCGCCAGGCCGCGCTGGGCGACGCGATCTGCAACCTGGCGGCGAGCCAGGGTTGGGATGTCTACCGCGAGTTCTATTACAACGACGCGGGGGTGCAAATTGCGACGCTTGCGCATAGCACCCAACTGCGCGCCAGAGGCTTTGCGCCGGGCGACACCCAGTGGCCCGAGGCCGCTTACAACGGCGAGTACATCGCCGACATCGCTGCGGACTTCCTGGCGCGCAAGACGGTGCGCTCTGATGACCGGGAGTACAGCGCCAGCGGCGACGTGGACGATCTCGACTCGATCCGCCAGTTTGCCGTGGCCTATCTTCGCCGCGAGCAGGACCTTGACTTGAAGGCATTCGCGGTTCGCTTTGACAACTATTACCTGGAGTCGAGCCTGTACACCAGCGGCCGGGTGGAGGCCGCCGTGCAGCGCCTGCAACAGGCGGGCAAGACCTACGAGCAGGACGGCGCATTGTGGCTGCGTTCGACCGAGTACGGCGACGACAAAGACCGGGTGATGCGCAAGGGGGATGGCAGCTACACCTACTTTGTTCCGGATGTGGCTTACCACATCAGCAAATGGGAGCGGGGATTCACCCGGGTCGTCAATATCCAGGGTACCGACCACCATGGCACCATCGCACGGGTTCGCGCCGGCCTGCAGGCTGCCGGTGTCGGCATACCGCAGGGCTACCCGGACTATGTGCTGCACACCATGGTGCGGGTGGTGCGCGGCGGCGAAGAGGTGAAGATATCCAAACGATCGGGTTCCTATGTCACCTTGCGCGATCTGATCGAGTGGACGAGCAAGGATGCGGTGCGCTTCTTTCTGCTCAGCCGCAAGCCCGACACCGAGTATGTGTTTGACGTCGACCTGGCGCTGGCGCAAAACAACGACAACCCGGTGTACTACGTGCAGTACGCGCACGCCCGCATCAGTTCCGTGTTGGCTGCCTGGGGCGGCGACGCGCAGGCACTGGCCGCGGTGGACCGAACGCCGCTGCAAAGCCCGCAGGCGCTGGCCTTGATGCTGCAACTCGCGAAATACCCCGAGATGCTGAGCGCAGCCGCGCAGGATTTCGCACCGCACGACGTCAGTTTCTATCTGCGCGACCTTGCCGCCTGCTACCACAGTTACTATGATGTCGAGCGCATCCTGGTCGACGACGAGCC